>JAVEUY010000056.1:0-10395 GCA_034005315.1 Ignavibacteriaceae bacterium
TTTCGCCTGCAACAGCAGCAGCAACGCAGACAACTGCTGCAACACCAAGCACCGCTGCAACACCTTGCGTTCCCTTCATACCAAGTGCAACCATTAAAATTGCAGCTACTACTAATGTAGAAAGAGTTAAACCGCTAATAGGATTATTGCTCGATCCGATAATTCCGACTAAGTACCCAGAGACAGCAGCAAAGAAAAATCCTGCAACTATCATCACGATGGTTGCAACTAAAGCTGCCAATACATCCTGAGCGAAATAATTATATATAAAGAAAGTTGCAACACCTGTGCCTAAAATACCGATCATTATCCATTTAAAACTTATATCTTTTTCAGTTCTGATTTCTGTATGTTCACCGGAAGCAGCTTTTTTAACATCACTAACAGACCTTGCAATACCTGTAATTAAACTTTTTCTCATTTTCCATAAAGTATAACCTGCGCCAACCAGCATACCGCCAATTGCAATTGGTCTTACATAATCTTTCCACACTGAAACCATAATTGCTGTCCAATTTGAATCAGCCGGCATTTCCTGCCCATAATATTTAAAATATGCAATCATTGGAGTTAATAAACCCCATGCAATTACACCGCCTGAAAAGTTAAGTGCAGCTAAGCGTGGACCAATAATATATCCCACACCCATATATGCAGGGCTAACATCTGGTGATCTGAATAGTAAATAACCTTTACCAAGATTAAATAATTTATCCCAGGAAACAGCAAATAATTTAAATTGTCCTAAAGCCTGAATTAAAGCTCCGATACCCATTGCGCTGAATAAAAACTTTGAACCACCCGTTCCATGTCTGCCTGCTTTATGTATTTCGGCAGCAGCTACTGATTCAGGGAAAGGTAATTCAACATCTTCTACCATTACTCTTCTGAGTAATGCAACAAACATAATCCCAAGGATACCGCCAGCCGCCATTATTGCAGCAGAAATCATATAGTTACCTGGGGTAAAGAAAGGATTCCATATTCCTGCAATAAAAAATGCCGGTAAAGTAAAGATCGCTCCTGCAGCAATTGATTCACCAATTGAACCAACTGTTCTGGTAAAGTTTTCTTCAAGAATAGTTCCTTTCATTAGTTTGATTAAAGCCATACCTATAACCGCAGCCGGATAAGTTGCGGCGATAGTCATTCCTGCTTTTAATCCTAAATACGCATTAGCAGCACCAAGTACAACAGCAAGTACTAATCCGATTATTAAAGCACGGACAGTGAATTCTGTCATATTGGTTTCTGGTGAGACAAACGGAACAAATTTTTTTTGCTCTGCCATTTTTTTTCTCCTATTACTGAGCAATTATTTGATGTGGTTAGAGCCACACTTCCTCTAAAACAGTGGCTCAAATTTAAGCAGGATTAGTTATTATTCTCAACTAATTTTTAGATTATTTTCTGATTTATAAGCAAACCTGATTTACTTTTTTGGAAGCTCAATTGTTACTTTTGTGCCGATACCCGGAGTGCTGCTTATTTTTAATTTGCCTCCAAGTACTTCAACATATTTTTTTGTGATACTCAGCCCTAATCCCATACCTTCAAATTTTCTGTTCAGACCTTCACTTCCCTGTCTGAATGGCTCAAATATCTGGTCCAGGTTTTCCTGAGGAATTCCTATTCCTGTATCAGATACAGAAATTAATGCATGATCGGCTGATTCGGACATATGTAGTTTAACTTCCCCTTTTTCGGTGTACTTAATAGAATTATCAATGATATTGCACAGTACTTTATGTGCAATACTTTGATCAGAATAAACCAGAATTTTCGGTTTATCTGAAGTTACAGAAAACTGAATTCCTTTTTTATTTGCATTTTCTATAAAAGCAAACTTACATTCCTGTATCAAAGAAACAATATCGAAGGAATTATATTTTAACTGCAGATTATTTGATTCCAGTTTAGAAAGATCCAGGATTGAGTTTAATGTTTCATTTAACCGTTTACTGCTTTTAAAAATTATCTTTGCCATTTCCCTCTGGTTAGGATTATCAATTTCGGATAATAAAAGTTCAGAAAACCCGATTATTCCACTCATAGGTGTATTAAGTTCGTGGCTCATATTAGCAAGAAATGTTGTCTTTAATCTATCCATCTCTTCTGCTTTATCTTTTGCAAGTATCAAATCCAGTTCAAGTTTTTTTCTTTCAGTATTATCACGGATAATTGCAAGTAAAGTTTCTTCATTACCTTGCTTAATCAATTTAGCACTTATTTCAACCGGAAAAACAGTTCCGTTTTTTCTTTTATGATTGGTCTCAAACAGAATTCCATCCGGATTATTAATAGAAGAAAAAATCACTTCAACATCTTTTTTCCTGTCCTGGCTAAGATCAAGTATTTCTTTATTAACTAATTCATCTTTTGAATATCCATATAAATCAAATGCTTTTTGATTAGCCTCTAAAATTTTTCCGTTTTTATCTATACTTAAAATAACATCGTTAGCATATTTTGTTAATGAAGTATAGCGCTCACTGATTGCGTCTTTTTCTTTTCTCAGGATAACTGTCTGAGTCAGAAAATGCAGTCTGCTTCTTTTCCAGATTGCATAAGTTATGCTTGCAGAAAGAACGATTAATAAAACTGAAATAAAAGAAACGAGCATCGCCGCATTTCTTGTAGATTGAGTAACACTATTTTGATCAATCTTGGCAATTAACATCCAGTCAGTAGAAGGAATATTATTTACCGAAGCAAAAAACTCAGCTCCTTTTGATTTAGCACCGCTAAAAAATTCTTTACCTCTTAGTAAGGATTCAAGTTCTGCTTTGTCAGTTCTGTTTAATGGAATGGTTTTAATTCTAAACTGATTATCTTCTTTAACATCTTTTAATATAAACCCAAGATCGCTTTGCTTTTTTAATAAGATATATTCTACATCTTCTGTTTCCTGTTTTGTATAAGAAATAATCGGATGAAGATATTCAAAAAATGAAATTTCAGTCCAGATATATCCCATAATTCTGCCGGACATTTTAACAGGTGTAATTATCGCCTGCAAAAGACTTTTATTATCACCAAAATAAAGATTGGATAATTCTGAATTTTCTTTTTGAAGAAGAACAGTCAGTTCATGTTTCAGAAAATTATTATACAAACTTTGAGCGCTGTCAGTAGAAAAAAGCAGGTCAGCGTTTTTATCAAATATATTAACACTTACAAAATCAAAATCAAGTCTTAAATCATTTGACCACTTAGTAATACTATTTATTACCTGAGCATTTTTCTTTCCGGTTAAAAGCTTTTCAAGATCATTCTCAACTACAGGAAGTAAAAGATATGATTGTATGGTTTGCTTTCTTTGATTTTGTTCACGCTCAATTTGAGTAAGTTTCATTTCCTTTATAGTAGCAACATGCCTGTAAAGCTCATCTTCAATAGTAACTTTTCTGTTTTGATAATAAACATAACCGGATATTGCTATTACTATAGCGACAAACAAAAAGTAAAGAAAATATTTTAGCGGAAAACTATCTTCGTTTATTTTTCTCATTTTAATTTTAATCAATTCTTATTTATGGAAACTTAAAACTTTAATTTTCTTATTCCAATATGGCAAACAGCAAAATCGTATTTTACAGGATCATCGGGATCAAACTTTTTCAGATTATTTGTAATCTCTTCAGCCATTTTCCAACCAGAAATTTTTCTATTCGTTAATTTAAGATAACGACAAATTTTTGCAATATGAGTATCAACCGGTATTACAAGTTTAGAAGCAGGGATTTCATTCCACAAGCCAAAATCCAGTTCATCTTTTCGTACCATCCATCTTAAAAAAAGGTTCATCCTTTTGCAAGCGCTGCCTTTTTCAGGTATAGGAAACATAAATTTTATGCCATTTGTTATTTTACCAAATGTCTTAATAAATGAGTTAATGAAGTGATTTGAAAACTCTGATATACCGGTTTTTACATTTTCATCAGAAATATTGTAACCTTGTAAAAATATTTTCCTGATTGAATTATGCTTTGTTAACTCTTTATTAAGGATCATTAACAATTTTTTAACATCATCTTCAGTATAAAATCTATGCCTGATACCGGATATTTTTTCTTTTCTGTTTTCATTATTTAAATTCTTTACGAATAAATATGGTCTTTCACCCAACACATTTATCAGTTTCTCTAAACTGTTTTCAATTTGTTTAACATTACCGTAAGCAAAAACAGAAGCAAGCAATCCGATAATCTCAATATCTCTTTCATCTTTAAACCTGTGAAGAAATTGAAGAGGATCTGGTTCAAGTTTAGTTCTGTCAAAAACTTTATAATGATATTCTAATTTTTGCTTCAGATTCATACAAATAATTTTAATCGGATAATGTTATTATATCATCTTTTTAAAAATAATAAATAAAGGGAATTGAATAAGAATGTTTTTAAAACAACAAATGCCAATAAAACTATTTTACTAAGCATTTCCAGGATATGCAGATATTGGATAATTTTCTTATTGTCTGAAAGTCTCCAACCTTTCTCAATATAATAATTTTTCTCTTTCCATATACTTTAAAAACTATTTTAAAAGAATCATCTTCTTTGTTTCTAAAAAATTGTCAGCTTTTAGTTGATAGAAATAAATTCCACTTGATATATTCTGACCTTCGCCAGAATGACTATTGAATTCAACTTCATAGCTTCCGGCTGGTTTATATTCATTGACTAACGTTGCAACTTCATTTCCGAGTATGTCATATACTTTCAATGTTACAAACCCCACCTCGTTCCTCCCCTTTATTAAAGGGGAGGATGAAGGAGGGGTTGGAATTGAAAAACGAATTTTTGTTACAGGATTAAATGGGTTCGGATAGTTTTGTGATAAATTATATTCTGAAGGTAATGTAATTATTTCAACTTCCTTAGAAAATTCGTAACTGCCGTTGAAATCTATTTGCTTAAGTCTGTAATAAATTTTATTTGAATTAATTTCAGAAATATCATCCAGGTAAGTGTAGTTTCTAGGTTCGGTTGTGGTGCCGTTTCCCCTAACAAATCCAATTGTAATCCAATCTGCACCTTCTAACTTTCTCTGGACTTCAAATCCATTGTTGTTAAGTTCAGTTTTTGTTTCCCAGTTAAGAAGGACTTTATTTTGATTTAGTGATGCAGTTAACGAAGTCAGTTCAACAGGGAGTTCACCAATAAAAATACCTATTCCGTTATCTGTACAGGCATATAAAATTCCATCAAGATAATAAATTGTATTAATTGCGGTTGAAAGTAATCCATCTAATCCAAGATTTACCCAATAATTTCCATCACTTAAAGATCTGTAAATACCGTTTGATGCGATACAAATTAAAACATCTTCAGGAGTTTTTATTATTTTAAATGTTTTATTACTTGTTAAACCATTGCTAATTGGAATTATCGTATAGCCTTCATCGTAAGATTTAAAAATTCCGGCATCTTCAGTTGCCAAATACATTGTTGTATCACTAACCAAAATATCCCTAACAATTTTCCCTGAAAGAACAGTTGACCAAGTATAACCTGAGATATTTTTTCTTAAATATCTATTATCTACAAAAATATTTCCCGGATGATAAACTCCCCATTCCCTATAAGATTTGTAAATATAACCACTTTTAACTTGAATAATCTTATAAATCGCTAAAGAAATATCATAAACCCCTGGTTGGAAAAAAATAGTTGTCCAGGTATTTCCCTGATCAGTAGATTTTTCTACATAATTTCCCCCAATAGAAACAAAAATATAATTTGAATCACTTACGATAATATGTGTTACTGGTGAAAAACCAAAGTTACTAAATACCGCCCAAGTTTCGCCGAAATCTGTAGATTTATAAATTGAATCTGATAGCGCATAAAGAATATTATTAAGTGTATCCTCATAAACATAACGGGTGCTTTTTGTAATTCTAGTTTCATTCCATGTTCCGCCTGAGTTAAAAGATCTGAAAAGACCTTCATTGGTGCTAGCAAGATAATCACCGTTTGGCAATATTAGTAAATCATTAATCTTGGTGAATTTATCAGCATACTTAAAACTCAACAACCAGTTATCACCAAAATCAGTTGTTTCATATTGTCCAATCTCTGTTGCAATATAAATCGTATTATTTGTAGAAATTATATAGTTAAGATATTTATTTGATGGCCCTATATTTTGCCAAGTTGTTCCGGAATTACTAGAAAATATCACGCCAAGCTTATAAAAATGAATTGCATAAATGTAGTTGTTTTGTGCATATATCATTGTTATCATTGGATTATTGGTATTATCATATACCTTCGTCCAATAATTACCCATATCGGAAGATTTGTAAATACCACCTGAAATACTAATAAAAATATTGCCATTAATATCTGTTTCAATTGTATAAACAGATTGCGACATCGAAGATAATAGCAACCAATTATTTCCCTGGTCTGTAGATTTAAAAATTTTGAAATAATTGTCGCGCACATAAAAATTTCCGTAAGAATCTATCCTCAACTGCATAAGAGATTGTCCATTTAACCCGTTTGAGTATTTATTCCAGCTATTTCCATTATCACTCGAAATCCAAACACCGGAATAATTAGAAGCATAAGAGATAAGATAGATGTAATTTGGTGAGCCAAATTTAATATCAGAAACATAAGCAATGCTAACATATGGTTGTAACACTACTTTGGGAATCCAGTTATATCCATTATCCGTTGAGTAAAAATATCCGCCCTTGGTTCCAATGTATAATATTCCGTTCTGATCAATAGAAATACAATATGCTGTGCTGTCAAGAACAGATATTTTGTTCCAGTTATCTGTTACATTGTCTTTTCTGAAAACTTCATTGAGACTGGTAATTGCAAATACATAGCCATCAGGATGAGCTGCAAGATATTGTATATTTGGTGTGGCTAATGGACTGTTCAGCATTTGCCATTGGGCGAAAGCATGCTGGATACTTATAAAACAAAAAACAAAAATTATCGATCTTTTCATAACTCCTCGGGTTTAAGTTAAAAAAGATTTTGTGTGATGTATTGTAAGTAATAAAAACTAAAGACGCAACGATAAAGTAATAATATTTTAATTAATTATTGAAGTTTCAGTTTTTTGAATAGTGTTCTTTTTCAATTTTTATTTTTTAGCATATTGTCGTTAATTGTTAACTTTGAGTTATAAAATTTAAACTTAGAGTAGGTTATGTTACAAAATCCAAAATTGCAGACAGTATTTGAATATATTTTTATTGCTTTTGGTGCAGCAATAATGGCTATCGGAATAGGAATTTTTCTTGTTGATGCCAAAGTTGTACCAGGCGGTGTTAGCGGTCTTTCAATGAGTGTGCATTATTTAACCGGTTTACCGGTCGGTTTGATGATATGGACTTTGAACATTCCGCTTTATTTATGGGGAATAAAAGAACTCGGTAAAGAATTCGGAGTGAGGACATTCTGGGGATTTACTTTAAACTCTTTTTTTATTGATTTCTTCAGAGGTGATATACCGGGATTTTCATTTATCAAACTGCAGGAAACAAATACTATTAAAGATCTTCAGCAGAATGATTTTATGTTCCTGATTCTTGTTGGTGCTGCTTTACTTGGATTAGGACTTGGAATAATTTTTAAGTTTAAAGGAACAACTGCCGGCTCTGATATAGTTGCAGCTATAATGCACAAACGATTCGGAACAAAACCGGGTATGGCAATTATGATGATAGATTTTTTTGTTATTTTGCTCGCAGGATTTATTATTGATTTTAAAGACCTTGCCGGCGATAGATCTGCTGTTATTTTAACTTTTTATGCACTCTTTTTATTGTTCATTTCAAGCCGGCTTATTGATGTAATAATTGATGGTTTCGATTATGCAAGATCCGTTGATATCATTTCAGATAAAACTGATGAGATTGCTAAAGTGATTATGGATGATATGAGCAGAGGTGCAACTGCAATAAAAGCACGCGGACTTTACTTAAATATAGATCGTGAAATACTTACAACAGTAATAACATTAAAAGAGCTTTCTAAGTTATTGGCAATCATAAAGAAGATTGATCCGAAAGCTTTTGTAACTGTTAGCAATGTACACGAAGTAATGGGTGAAGGGTTCAGAAGAAGGATATAAATTATAACAATACTTTTAATTATTTATTGATTTCTATTTCTCTTTAATTAAGCTCAGTTGTTTATCTTTTCTATGATACAATAATTAATTCAGAATAGTTGAAACATTTAACAAAAAAAATAATTTCGATTTTGTAGGCAAAAAAAAACCAGAATCTATAACTCTCGTAATATTATTAGCCTGCTTGTTCCTGTTTACAATAACTGTAATTGGAGTAACCGATGGATTATCAGATAATATTTCTAAATTTCTGCTGAATCATCTTGGTAACACAAATCAGTGGTCTGATTATTATGGCCCGGAATGGTTTGTAGATTTTAACAGGGAAATCTCTGCTTTAGCTGGTTTTCCATTACTGTTTATTTTTATAACATTTATAATTACGTACTTTCATCTACGTAAGGAATCCAGAAGATTATGGAGATTATTATTTGTTTTTGTTGGCGGCGGATTGTTGTTGTTTTTTACCAAACTCATCTTTGCATCCGAAATACCAGATCAGCCTTTAGAGTTTATAACAAATCATATCTCTCCTTTCCCGAGCGGACACGCAATGATGGGAACAATTTTTTATATTACTCTTTCCGTTACAACTTCACGCAGACAACATTCAAAAAAAACAAAACGATTAACTATTATCACCGGAATTATAATCACACTCTTTATTGGTATAAGCAGAATACTTCCGGGAATTCATTCATTTAATGATGTTACAGCTGGCTGGTCGCTTGGTATGATATGGTTGTGTATTTGCTGGTTATTGGAAAGAAAAATTAAAGAAGGATTGAATAAACAAAACAGGCTAATCGCTTAATAAGTAAAATGTTTTATATGTTCTCCTTTTACTCCAATCTCTGTCATCGCTTCAATTCCAATTTCCAGATGAAGATCAGCAAATTTTGCGGTTACTTCTTTATCTGATTTTTCTGTCTTTACACCTTCAGGCATCATTGGTATATCAGACACAAGCAACAAAGCACCTCTTGGAATTTCATTAACCAATCCGACTATAAACAATGTAGCAGTTTCCATATCTATTGCAATTGTGGAAAGTCTTTTAAGATATTTTTTAAACTCATTATCCCATTCCCATACACGTCTGTTGGTTGAATAAACAACACCTGTTCGGTATTCCATTTTTCTGGCAACAATTTTATCAGATACAAATTTGTGCAGTTTAAAGGAAGGTAGTGCAGGAACTTCTTTCGGCTTGTAATCATCGCTTGTTCCCTCACCTCTTATTGCAGCAGTAGGTAAGATAAAATGTCCGATTTCAGTGGAATGTTTTAATCCTCCGCATTTACCCAGAAACAAAACTCCTTTTGGTTTTCGTGCAACTAAAAGGTCCATAATAGTTGCAGCATTTGCAGAACCGATACCAAAATTAATAATTGATAATCCGTTTGAGTTGGTGGCGGTCTGCATTGGTTTATGTAAGCCCTTTATTTCACAATTAAATTTTTCTGCAAACTTTTCAACATAATTCTGAAAATTAGTTAATAACATATAATCACCAAACTCGCTGATTTTAGTTCCTGTATAACGGGGTAGCCAGTTTTTTGCAATTTCAAGTTTTGTTTTCATAAATTAATCTTTTAATTGTCATTCCAAAATTATTTAGGAATCTTCAGAATGAACTGAAATAAATTCAGGATGACGAGGTTATTATTTTTAATGACACGACAAATTTAACAAAAAATATTGCAAACACTTGACTTTGGATTTTTATTTTGTTTACTTAAACGTAAATATTTTAGGAAGGTTGGCAAAATGAAAAAGTTAGCTCTTCTTCTCTTCTTATTTAGTTCTGTAATCGTTTACTCTCAATGTTTACCGCTCAAAATTGGTAATCAGTGGCATTATCAAATTTACATGAGCCCCACTTTTAATAAAATCTTAGCCGCAACTGATACAGTTAGAATAAATAATATTCAATATTATAAAATTGATTTCTGGAGTGTGGATTCAAACTTTATATATAGCGGAACTCATTATGACAGATTAGAAGGCGATAGCCTGTATGTCCGGTTATCGTCAAGCGGAGATACACTTTTTATTTTTAATTTTAATTGGGCTAACGGACAACTAGTTACTTTTCCGGGTGTTGATTCCTGTATAAACTTAAAAATTATTAATCGAAACACTTCAACTTTTTTTGGTATAACTGCTGACGGATATGTTACCCATGACGGTTATTATTGTCCCGGTATGCCTGATACAGCCTGGGTGCTTACTAGCCAACATTATTCAAGATTTTTTGGTGCTACCGCAACTTATGGAGATGGCGCATTA
>JAVEUY010000057.1:0-10321 GCA_034005315.1 Ignavibacteriaceae bacterium
GAGATAATATGAAATGAGATTAGTTGTTTATCTATGAAGTTTAATCATTTAAATAAATTTGCGGAAAGGGAGGGATTCTCAGCCAGAGGCTGATGAGCCTTAGGCTCAGAACCCTCTACCAGATTTTTAAGATATCATCAAGAAATTTTCTACCTACACCTGATTTGAGAAAATTCTCTCTTACTCTCGTTTCAGAATTTGTTAAAAAAGTTTCTTTGTAAATTAATTTCCAGGGTATACCTGATTTAGTGAATTTAGATTTACCGTTATTATGTTCGTTAATCCTTTTATCGATATCAGAAGTTGATCCGATATATCGTTTGTTCAATTTCTGACTATATAAAACATAAGTATAAAACATAATTTTAATACATTACAATTCATCTGTGGAAAGGTTGGGATTCTCAGTCAGAGGCTGATGAGCCTTAGGCTCAGAACCCACTACCGGATTTTTAAGATATCATCAAAAAAAATTCTTCTTGCAATTCATTTGCGGAAAGGGAGGGATTCTCAGCCAGAGGCTGATGAGCCTTAGGCTCAGAACCCTCTACCAGATTTTTAAGATATCATCAAAAAAAATCTTTTTACAATTCATTTGCGGAAAGGGAGGGATTTGAACCCTCGATACCAGTCACCCGGTATAACGGTTTTCGAGACCGCCCCGTTCAACCACTCCGGCACCTTTCCAATATTCTGATGTGCAATATTACAAATATCTATCCAAATTTAATTGTTCATTATAATCTGATATATGATTAATTTAGTATTAAGTTATTTACCAATGCAAAACAATATGGAAAATATAATTAGCCAACTTGGTTATTGCATCGAAAAGGGAAAAGTTAATATCTCTTCTAATTATCCAACCGAATTAACCGGTAAACCCGGTGTTACAGAATTGACCCGCGAAGCATTGAACCTGAAAATTCTACCTGAAGTAATATTAAACGATGGTCTTTTATCCGGTATGAAAGTAGTTGGTAAGAAATTCCGGGACGGAGAAATTTTTCTGCCGGAAGTGTTAATCTCTGCAAAAGCAATGAACGCAGCTATGGAAATCCTAAGACCATATTTTGTCAGTGGTGAAATAAAGTTGAAGGGGAAATTGATTCTCGGCACTGTAGAAGGTGATCTGCACGATATCGGAAAAAATATTGTTAAGATGGTTTTGGAAGGTGCTGGATGGGAAATAGTTGATCTTGGGATTAATGTTTCCGCAGACAAGTTTATTGAAGCAATAAATCAACATAAAGTAAATGTAGTTGGAATGAGTGCACTGCTTACCACAACAATGTTAAATATGTCAAATATTGTTGAGAAGATAAAAGAAGAATTTGCTGAGATTGAAATAGTATTAGGCGGAGCACCGTTAACAAAAGCATTTGCCGAATCCATTAACGCTGATCAGTATTTCCCTGATCCACAAAGCTTTTTGGAATATCTGGATAATAATCATATTTAATAATTATGAATGATGATTTGATACATAAGTTTAATGATGTTCAGGAATACGAATTTAATTTGAATGATCTGAATATATCTCAGACTTTTATAATCAAGTCTTTAGGTTATTCTGAAAGAAATGTGCCTGAACCGGTTGCTGAAAATACTAAAAACATAATTGAGTATTTTGATAGGGAGATGAACATCAAATGCGGATATAAAAGATTTGAAAATTCAATTATAAAAACCAGTTCATCAAACTTTTCAGTAAGTGATATTAACTTTGATTGTAAAAAGATAATTGGGAAATATTTAAAGGGATCTGAATCATTAATCTTTATTGTTGCAACACTCGGGGATGTTTTTGAAGAACTATTAAACTCATTTAAAAGTAATAATGATTATCTGGAAATGTTTTTATCAGATAAGATTGCTTCTGAAATTGTTGAGGCTGCCGCAGATAAACTGGAATTGATAATAGAGGAAAACCTGAAAACAGAATCTTTAAAAATGACAAACCGTTACAGCCCGGGATATTGCGGCTGGAATGTATCAGAACAAAAGAAGTTTTTCAGCTTGCTCCCGAAGAGTTTTTGCGGAGTTACACTTTCCGATAGTGCTATGATGATTCCAATTAAATCAGTAAGTGCTGTTATTGGAATTGGTAAAAATGTTGAGCGTAAAGATTATGAGTGTTCTATATGTGAGGATGAATTTTGCTATAAAAGGAAAAAGTATGAATAAGATACTTGAGTTGCTTCAAAACAAAAAAGTTCTGGTATCAGATGGTGCTTGGGGAACTCAGTTATTTTCCAAAGGATTAAAATCTGGTGAATGTCCGGATATATGGAATTCAGAACATCCTGAACAAGTAGCTGAGATTGCTAAAAGTTATTTAAATGCAGGAGCGGAGTTAATTTCAACAAATACATTTGGTGCTAATAAATTTAAACTTGATCAATATGGTTTAAAAGATAAGCTTGAAGAGATATGTTATAACGGTGCAAAAATATCTAAAGAATCAATTACTAATGATCAAATAGTAATGGGTTCAATCGGACCGACAGGAAAATTTTTAGCAATGGGTGATGTAACAGTTGATGATTTTTACGATACTTTTAAATCTCAGGCAATAGCTTTAGAATCTGGTGGAGCTGATGCAGTGTGTATCGAAACATTTTATGATCTTGATGAAGCTGAGCAAGCAATTAAAGCTGTTAAAGAAAATACAAAACTTGAGATAATAACTACTTTCACTTTTGATAAAACTGATTATGGTTATAGAACATTAATGGGTATCAGTCCGAAGCAAATGACCGAGAAACTTATTATTTGCGGTGCAGATATTATCGGAGCAAACTGTGGAAAAGGCTTTGCTGATATGATTGAGATAATAAGAGAAATAAGAGATGTTTCAAAAATGATTCCTGTTATAGTTCAGCCTAATGCAGGATTACCAGAAATTATTAACAATGAACTTGTTTATAAAGAAACTCCGGAATATATAAGAAGCATTATTGCTGAACTTATTGATGCCGGAGCAAACATTATCGGCGGCTGCTGCGGAACTACACCTGAACATATTAAAGTAATTTCTCAGGTTGTTAAAAATTATTGTGATAAAATAAAATCTAATCAGAATTAACTGACTTAACTGTATTAATCATTGCAAGATAATTTTCAAACTTTACATATTCAGGAATTGAATTACCTGAACCAATACAATAACCGCCGTTTCTTCCCAACTTTTCGATTATAGATAAAACTTCTTTTGAAACATCTTCTTCAGTTCCTCTGCTCAATAAATCAACATCAATATTACCGATAAGACAAAGCTCTTTACCGTATCTTTCTTTAACTTCAAAAATATCCATTGCCTTCGGCTCTATCGGATGAAGCGCTGTTACACCGCAGTCAATAATCTTATCCATGACACTGAATAAAATACCATCGCTATGATAGATTAACGGTTTATTATACCTCTTAGCAAGATCACCGATTTTTTTTAACCAGGGGAAAAAATATTTATCCAATGTCTGCGGAGATACAATCAATGAATTTATATAAGCTATATCATCACTATACCAAAGAGCATCAACACTATCACTTTGTGCAAAATACTCAAACATACTTAAGACAAGATTTCCTAATAAAATATTTAATTCTTTAACAAGACTTTCATTTTCAAACAGTGCATAAGAAAAATTTTCAAATCCCATCATCTCCCAGGTCATAGTAAAGATATCACCATACTGTCCTATCATTCCCATTTCATCAGGTAAAAGTGATTTTACTTTTTCAAAATTTTCATAAGAAAAATCTCCTTTAGCAGGGAATTGATATTTATTAAATGATTCAGAATCTGTTATAACACCATTATTTTCAGAAGCCCACTTTCTGAATACAGTTCCATCATCGTTATAAGATAAGTTGCTGCTTAATCCGATTTTTGCAGGATTAAAATCTGCTTTCGGCTGAAGTTTTATATAATCATATCCGGCTTTAAACCAGAATTCAATTTCTTCTTCCAACCCGATTATTTTTTTTCCGATAAATCTTTCTTTTATCAGAGGATGCACTCCTAATTCAGCTATTGGAATATAATTACAGGCTTGATTTCTTATAATTTTTAAGAAAGATTCAATATCAGGTTTGGGGTTAAATTTCATTTCTTATAATAATCTTAATGCAAATTTATCAAATAATTATTGTAACATCTATTGCTTTTATGGTCAATAATAATCAACTTCACAGTAGAAAAATAATCCCTTTAAGTAAAATGTTCAGAATAATTATTTCCTTTATTTTAATAGTGTTTTTGTTTGGTGGAATAATTGGTACAGCTAAACTGCTTCTTCAACCAAAACCACTTACCAATGTTACAATAACTGCGGATATGTATATCAAAGAGGATAATAAATTATCAATTAAAGAGATAGAGGAAATTACTGCTGCAAATAATTATCATTTTACTTCTGTAAACCTGTTAAAATAGAATTCTTTCTCTTTAATATTTGATTTTTTATTGCATATCATTTCCAATAATATATTACATGTTTCCTGTCAAATTACTTTTCTTTAACAGAGATTAACAGACTTCGTTTTACAATAAACGAAATATTAATCCTGAGTAATTGAACAATGCGGGGTATAATTTTTCTAATTTATTTCAAGAAAAGAAAATCACACTTAATTTTAGTTATATGATTTTAATAATTAATGATGTCTGCGCTATTAAAGAAATATAAAGACGATATATTAAAAACTTTCAAACTTGCCTATCCTGTAATGATCGGACAGCTTGGTATTATTATGATGGGTGTTGTTGATAGTATGATGGTTGGCAGACTTGGTTCTGTTCAGCTTGCAGCAGCTTCACTTGGAAATAGTCTTGTGTTTTTAATTCTGATAATCGGAATTGGCTCATCTGCAGTGGTTACTCCATTGATAGCTATATTAATTGGCGGTAACAGGTATTCCGAATGCGGAGTTTATTTTAGACAATCCTTATTCATTAATGTTGTTTTATCTCTTGTTATGATTTTAGTGATCTTCATCGGAATTAATTTTCTTGAGTATCTGAATCAGCCTGAAGAGATAATAAAATATGCAGCAATTTATATGGGGATAGTTGGTATATCAGCATTTCCATTAATGATCTATCAAACATATAAGCAATTCATTGAAGGATTTTCTATGATGAAACCTGCGATGATAATTGCATTGCTTGCTAACATCATAAATATTTTTATTAACTGGATTTTAATATTCGGTAAATTAGGATTTCCAGCCCTTGGATTAGCAGGTGCTGCCTGGGCAACTTTTGCATCACGTGTTTTTATGGCTGCAGCGATGATGTTTTATGTAATGAGAAATAAAGACTTTACAGCCTATGATGTTAATTTTCATTTTCGCGGATTAAACTTTAAGGTTATTAAAAAAATAATTCAATTAGGAATTCCAAGCGGCTTTCAGCATTTTTTTGAAGTAGGAGCATTTGCAATTGCAGTTGTAATGATCGGATGGATTGGTGCAAATGAACTTGCAGCACATCAGATTGCTTTAAATTTAGCTTCTATTACTTTTATGATTGTTCTTGGTATTTCACAAGCATCAAGTATAAGGGTTGGTTATGCGATGGGCGAAAGAGATGTTCCGAAAATCAGAAGAGCAGGATTTACTGCAATTGTTCTTGGAGCAGGTATAATGGCAATTTCCGGAATTACGTTTATTATATTAAACAGGTTTTTACCAACTCTATATATTAATGACCTGAATGTTATAGATATTGCATCAAAGCTTCTAATAATTGCTGCGTTGTTTCAGATTTCAGACGGAACTCAGGCTGTAGGAATCGGTGTGCTCAGAGGATTAACTGATATTAAAGGTCCGACAATAATTACCTTTACTGCTTACTGGCTAATCAGTTTACCGGTTGCATACTTACTTGCATTTATTTTTGAGTTTGGTGTTTACGGAGTGTGGGTTGGATTATTGATTGGTTTAACTGTTGCAGCAGTTTTGCTTACTGTCAGATTTAATTATAAAAGTAAAAAGATTATTCAACTTTAATTGCTGAAAATTTTTGTTATTATCTTTGCTTCAACGATTTCAAATTCTTCAGGCAGTTTGTTTTTTTGCTCCGTAATAAATTTACTTTTACTTGCTAATACATAAACAGGAATCCGCTCATATTTAGCTAAGATTGCAAGCATTCTGCTTCCGGTTTTATTAACTACTGAACCATTTTTAAATATCTGATCGGCTCCGAGAAGGACAGCATCAATTTGTTTTATAATTTTGCCGGCAGATGCTTCTGTAATAATCTGATTTTTAATTTTATTTTTCTTTAATTCTACTGCAAGTAATTTACCTTCATTCAGCGGACGTGATTCGCAAACAAATATTTTCAATTTTGGATTAGTTTTTCTTAAAAGTCTGAATATTTCAATTAATGTTCTGCTGTGTGAGATAGTTAAAATTGTGTTGTGTTTTTGTAATTGTGTCTCAGCATTCTTAAATATCATTTTATATGCTTCTGCTTCAATCATTTTGAAAAATGAAATAAGCACAGGAACCATAAGAGTATTATTTTCTCTTAACAGGATTTCCATATTATCAATTATTTCCAGAATAGCAGGGAAGTGTGGAAATTTCTTTCTTGCTAATAGTAATGCAGATTTTAGTTTGGTTGAGTCTTTACGATTTTCATAAAGATAATCCAAATATCTTTTCAAAATTTCACTTGATCCATGAACTTTATCGTTTAGAATAGTGTTTAGAGAAATCTTTTTTTTCATCGTATTATAAATCGTAATCGTATGTTGGATCTTGTTTAATCTGAATTGTCTTTTCATCGGAATATATTTTATCAGATTCCTGACTTATGCTGTTAAATAATTCCTCTTTTGACTGATAATCTTTAAGATAAAAAACCTTAACCTGATTCCGGTTTTTAACCAGCCAGTTAAGAGTTATTTTCATTTTCTCTAAATCTTCTTCGGTTGGATTTGATAAATGATTTATTGTGCTATTATAATAATCTTCCAATGCCTGTTCAAATTTATCTTTTTTATCGTGAAGATATTTTCTTATATAAATTTTGCCTTCAAGCATTAACACAAAATCATTTTCAAATCTTGAGATGATCTCAAATAAAACATTTGCTTTATTAACCGGTTCTGCAAGTATAGATGATTTATGTGTCTGATCAAGAATAAAATCCACTAATCCCTTAATCTCAGCGGCTTGTTCATATTTTTGTTTTTCTGAATATTCTTTCATTTTGTTTAAAAGTCTATCCAGAACAAATTGATTTTTGCCGTAAAGGAATTCATATACTTTTGCTAATTCTTTTTTATAAAGAGTATCATCATCATTTTCACAAGGACCGGTGCATCTGTGAATATCATAAAGAAAGCAGGTCCGTTTCTTATTAAATTCTTTGTCAGTGCACTCTCTTATTGCAAATGACTTATTAATAATATCAAGAGTTTCAATTGCCTTCTTACGTGAAATGAACAATCCAAAATAATCATTACCGTCAAAATCAAAATGATTTGTTAATTCCAGAGCTGGATATTTATGAGTTTTATTTATTCTTAAAAAATATTTATTCCCGAATTTTCTTAGCTGTGCATTATGTTTTGGTTCAAGAATTTTAATCGTTTCAGCTTCAGTTAATAATGCGGTTAATTCAGTGTTTGTAATTATGTGTTTTAATCTGGCAGCCTGTTTAACAATTTTCTGAGCTTTCCTTAAAGCAGAAGGTGAGAAATAACTTTTAACCCTGTCTCTGATTGATTTAGCTTTACCTACATAAATTATCTCATCTTTTTTATTAGTGAAATAATAAATTCCGGGTGCATTTGGCAGTGATAGATAATCTTCCTGTAATTCTTTTTTTACATTTATTAAATAATTATTCTGATAGCCTTTTTGATAATTTAATAATTCACCAACAGTTTTTATTTTATCTTTATCCTGAAGTTCCCTGATCATTTTCATCAGCACTTTTGCTGTTATTTCAGCATCGCCAAGCGCTCTGTGTGCATTTTTATTTTTAAGATTTAAAAAATCAGCTACCGATGAAAGCGACTTACTTTTCAAATCCGGATAAATACTTCTTGCAAGCTTTAATGTGCAGCAGGATTCATCACTTATAAATTCTCTTCCGCTTAACATAAACTCAGTATTAAGAAATGATGAATCGAACGGAAAATTGTGAGCAGTTAAAACAGTGTTATCAATAAAATTAATTACTTCATCAATTATTTCTGAAAATGCAGGTGCACCGATAACATCATCATTATCAATTCCTGTAAGAGATGTTATAAACGCAGGAATATATGTTTGCGGATTAATTAAATAATGGAGTTTATCTACTATCTTTAATCCTTCAACTTTTACAATAGCTATTTCAATAACTCGGTTTTTGTTTGCAGATAAACCTGTTGTTTCAACATCCAAAACACTAAATGAAGCTTTTTCTAACGGTGTCAATAAAATATTATCGTATTGCATAAAATTAATTTATAAGATTATGTCTTACATTTTTTCAGAAACTTTTAGAATATTTGATTCAAATAAATTATAATTATTATGTAGATAATTAGTTAAATCATAATTTGAAATAAATAATTCCTTCCCAGTTTTGTTTGAATCTTTTGCAACATTACGCATTCCATATGTTAAGTCCCAGGTTTTAATATTAGCAAAAGAAAAAAGATCTCTGATATACTCGCTGTCATCATAAGTAATTAACCATTTATGTTTAGTTTTCTTAACCACCTTAGCAAATCTTTCGTGATCGAATGTTTTATGAAGACTTCCATTCTTACCATAAAGAGCAGATTTTGCAGCAGAATAATAAGGCGGATCAAGAAATAAAAATACATCATCGCCAGCCTTTGAAATAACTTCTTCATAATCGAGATTAGTAATTCTGGTATTGATTAAAATCTTTGAAAGAGCTTTAACTCTTTCAATACTTGATTCAGTAAACCTTTTATGAAAAGCAGCTTGTGAAAAACCACCACTTTCTGTAGTTCCAGAAAATGTAATTCTGTTAAAGATAAAAAATGCTGCTGCTTTTTTTATGTTATCAAATGAATCAATATTTGCTAATAAAAATCTATGTAATTCTTTTCCATCTTGATATTTAGAACGAAATTCAAGAATAGATTCAATTAAATTATTTGGATTCCCCTTACACTCATTCCAAAAATGATAAAGATTTGTGTAGATGTCGTTTATCCAGAAAGTTTTAGCAGGGAATTTTTGTTTTAAATAAATAAATACTGAACCTCCACCGACGAAAGGTTCCCGAAATTCTTTAAAATTCGGTATTAGTTTCGATATAGGATCTATAGCTTTACTTTTACCACCTGGATATCTGAGAGGGCTTTTAATCATTTCAAACGCCCTCAATAATAACTTCAAAATTATTTACTTTTGTTTCTTGGAAAAGTTTCTCGATAATCTCCTGATTGCCTTTACTAAAATCACAAGCAGAATTAAATTCTTTTATTTCACGAGCTGAACTTTTTGAAGTTATCTTTCCAACAATATTCGCAGAGATTAATTTGAGAACTGGCTTTGGAATGTAATTGTCATGAAGCTCTTTCATTTCCATACAATTACCAAATATTATTGTGTGTTTTGTCATCATAAAAAGATAAATAATAAATAATGATTAGAAAATAGAATCATGTATTATTAAATTAAGAAAAATCTATAACAATATGCTGGTGTATATCAAAGCAAACTTAATTTCTCAATTACTCTCATTTTGAATATATTTCTTAAAACAATTTAGGAAAACATGTCTTCAATCAATATACTTTTTGTTGGTGATATCATCGGTCAACCCGGTATGGATATTGTCCAAACCTGGCTTCCCAGTTTAATTCAAAAATACAAAGCTGAGTATGTAATTGTAAACGGGGAAAATGCATCCGACGGAAAAGGCTGCACTGATAAAGAAGGTCCGAAACTTTTTAACATCGGTGTAAATGTTATAACCGGCGGAAATCATACCTGGGATAAACATCAATCACAGGATTATTTAAAAACTGAACCGCGTTCTCTGCGTCCTCTGAATTATCCGAAAGGAACGCATGGAAATGGTTATCATATAGGTGAAATCAGAGGAATAAAAATAGCCGTAATAAATCTGCAAGGCAGAACTTTTATGACTCCGATTGATTGTCCGTTCAGATCAATGGATTGGGTACTGGCAAAATTAAAACAGGAAACTAAAATTATTATTGTAGATTTTCACGCTGAAGCTACTGCGGAAAAAATGGCAATGGCTCAATATCTTGATGGAAAAATAAGTATGTTAATCGGCACTCATACTCATATCCAGACCGCTGAT
>JAVEUY010000058.1:0-10284 GCA_034005315.1 Ignavibacteriaceae bacterium
TTATTTTTACAGAGTTAAAATCTCCCATTCCGTTTGAAACTTTTATTGGATTTGCAGGATCAACCACTTCCTTTCCGTCAATATAAAATTTGTATTCATATCTGCCCGGATCAAGCGGAATTTCTAATTCAAAAATTCCATCATCGTTTCTGTCTTTCATTGGCAAGCTTTGACGATCCCAGCTATTAAACTGACCAAACAGATTAACCTGTTTTTCATCTTCCTGAGGTTTATAAGTAAAAAGATATTTTTTTGTTCTTACAAGTTTTACAGGCAGTTGATAAGTTTCATTGTTATGAGTGAATGAAATCAGCTCTATTCCTGAAAAGGTATCCTTAGGAATAAACGAGACTTCATTTAAAGAGGAATCATATTCAACAGCAACATTTTTCCCCGAGTTAAATTTTACATCATAGCTATCCGAATAAAAAATATCGCTTACAAGTACAGTGGTTTTTCCTTCCTGTAGTAAATTCAGCGGCTGAATCAAATCATAAATTGGTTGAGCGAAATTTGTCAGGCAGGTAAATAAAGTTATTATAAATATTTTTTTTAGCATACTATTAATTCAAAATGATAGTTGTCTTATAAAAGAATAGCGAACTAATTTAATTAGATTTTTGTGATGTAAATTTACAAAAAGGGAGCTTAAGATAAGATGTTGAAAACAGATTTATTTCAGTTCATTTATATCATCAATATAATAGCAGTGATTGTGTTTCTTCATACCGATATTAGAGTAATAATCAATTGCGGCAGGTGCGGAAAGTAAAATAAGTTTTGCCTGAGGAGCTGCGTTTTTTGTTTCTTCGATCAGTCTTCTGCCAATTCCCGTTTTCTGATATTTAATATCTACAGCCAGATCAGAAAGATATGTACAATAAACAAAGTCAGTAACAGAACGAGCAAGCCCTATCAGTCTTCCGTTTAATCTGGCAGTAACAATTAAGTTAGCATTGTTACACATAGTAGTAATTCTTTGTTCATCATCAACAGGTCTTCGCTCAGCAAGCGAGCTTGTTTTAAGTACTTCGATAAACTCATCCGGGTCGAGTGATTTTTCAATTGAATAAATTATCCCGTCCATTCGCTCCTCCTCAAATAAAAAAAGCGAAGAACAAAAGTTTGCGCTTCGCTTTAAACAAATTTAAGTAATTTTATTTTAGAACAGCATCCTTTGCTGCTTTAGCTATTCTGAATTTCAATACTTTCTTTGCAGGGATAACCATTGTTTCGCCTGTAGCGGGGTTTCTTCCCATTCTTTTCTTTCTGTTAACAACAACTAATTTACCTAATCCAGGTATTGTGAAAGCCTTCTTAGCTTCTTTGTATGATAAAGCTACGAGCTCTTCTAAAAATTGACCAGCTAATTTTTTTGTAACACCGGTCTTCTTTGCCATGTGGTCAAGAATCTGGCCTTTGGTCATTGGTTTTACTGCCATAAATAGCCCTCTCTTTTTGTTTATGAATGAAGTTAAATTACAAAGCGAAAATAAATATATTTTATCTGAAAAGAAAAGAACTGAGATAAATATTTTAATGTTGTGTTAAAGCCTGATAAACGGGAGTGAAACCGATACTCAGGATTTAGTACTAATTACTGCTTTGTTGAGGTGAAGTTAATTCTTTATTTTGATGTCAGTAATTTTTAGCAGATTATCTTCTTTATGTATAAAAAAATCGCAGCCCTTTTTTTGATAATTCAGTTTTATGTCTCGGCACAATTTGTCGATTCTCTTGAAACGCAGATCATAATTTTAAATGACACTACTTTTACTGTACAGGATTCAATTTCTGTAAATGATTCTTTGCTCATAGCTGCAAAAAAAGAATACATCATTCCTATTCACTCTTCAACGTTATCTGATAAACATTTTATTATCAGTAATGATCAGCTTACTCATAATGATTATAAATATGCAGGGGATTATCTGAGATTATTTCCTTTTAACTTTATAAAAGATTTTGGATTTACCGGACAGCCCAATGAAACATTTCTTTATGGTGTTGGTAATAATTCTGTAAGCTATTTGCTCGATGGAGTATCTTTGAATAACAGGTATTCAAATTCATTTAATCTTAATATGATTCAAAGCGAGGATGTAGATTCAATAGAAATAATTCCTCTGCCGCGGGGGTTTTTATATGGAGTTAACAATAATCCTGTCAGTGTAAATTTCATCAGCAGGGATTCTATATGGCTTCAGCCTTATTCAAGATTAAGATATTATCAGGGTGCAAACCGCAATTTGATGCTTGACGGAAGCTTTAATGTTAAGTTATTAAAAAGATTGGTTGGCTCTTTCTCTATTACCAACAGGATTCTTGACAGGACTTATAGAGCAACTGATTTTTCAATCTGGCAGGGAAAGTTTAAACTTAAATATCTTCTTTCAAACGATGTTAATGTTATAGCTTCTTACAACATAACTGATTACAAAGCTGGTTATAGCGGCGGTGTTAATGTTGATAGTGTTTTATCTTTGGGGGTAAATCCTAATCAGGTGATGTACAATTTTCTTACTGCCCCGATGTTATATCCTGATGGAAAGCTGAACGTTTTAACTCACTTGCCGAGATTAAGAGTTTTGGCAGCACCAACTGACTGGTTAAAGACTGATGCAACTGCTTTCTATTATTATAATGATTATAGAAAAGAAACAAGTTCTAAAGGATATGCTGAAACAAAGACCTATGGCTTTAATATTTATAATAAAGTAAAGTACAGTGTATTTAACCTTAACATTAATCTTGATTATGAAAAAAGTAAAATCGCATCTTCTGATTTAGCTGAACCAATTCCGCTTTTAAATACTCTTCAAACCGGTCAAAATAATTTTTCAGGTTCTGTGATTCTTACTGCAAATGTTGATAGCAATTTTATTCCGTCGTTGTTTTATAAAATATCTAAGACTAATTCTGATTATTCACAATTTAACCGGCAGTTCAACATGGATTACACAAGTAATGGACTTGGTCTTGATGTTTTAATTAAAGTAAAGGAATACATAAGCTGTTATATCGGCGCTTCTTTTTTGAAACCAAATAACAACTCATCTACTGGATATTCATTTATTGAAGCCGGACTAAAATATTCTTCTGATATTTTCGCTGCTGATGTTAAATACTTTTTAAATGAGTTTGAATACAAGAGTTATCCTGTATTTAATTTAAACTATATTTCCTGGTTTGGAAACCTGAATGGATTTTCCGGCAATGTGAAATTTAATTATAGTGTTTTATTGTTTGAATCCTTATTGTCTTTTTATTCTAAAAATGGTCGTTACGATATAAATGTTCCTGATTTTCAAACACAAACGGGATTGTATTATAAAAACATTTTGTTTAATAATAACCTTAACCTGAAAACCGGTTTTGTTTTTTATTACACAGGGAAAAATAAAGTCTTCACTTATGAAAATGGTTTATGCGAAGTTCCATCATCATATAAGTTTGATTTTACTCTTGTTGGTGAAATACAAAAAACAGCAATAGTGTATTTTACTCTTGAGAATTTGCTTGATAACGAGTACTATATAACACCATACTACCCTATGCCCGAAAGAAATATCAGGTTTGGTGTTGCGTGGGAATTGTTTAACTGAAAATTGGAACACTGATCGAACTGATTAAACAGATGTGAACAGATTAATCAGTTGTAAATCAGAGAGCCATTGTTTTAAAGACTTAACATCTCTTTAAATTTTACAGCCTGTCTTCTTGAGACTTCGATTTTATGTCCGCCTTTTAGTTTTGCAAGTAATCCGCCATTTAACCAGGGCTCTATATTCTCCACCCATTTCAAATTAATTATATGTTTTCTGCTTGCACGGAAAAAAGATTTGCTGTCCAATCTTTCATCAAGATAATTTAATGTTCGCAGAATAAGCGGTTTGTTTTCGTCAAAAAATAATCTCACATAATTTCCTTCTGATTCAAGTAATCTTACTTTTTCCAATTTAACAAACCAGCATTTATCTCCGTCTCTTACAAAAACCTGGTCTTCTGCAGTAAGAATTTCCTGCGCAAGAGTGTGGGATTTTTCTTTTCGTCTTCCTTCAATAAGTTTTTTTATTGAGTCTTCAAGTCGTGCAGGTTCAATTGGTTTTAACAGATAATCAAGTGCATTAAACTCAAAAGCTTTTAATGCATATTCATCATAAGCGGTGGTGAATATAACTTTTGGCACGTTATCCAGTTCTTCCAGAAGTTCAAATCCGTTTTTACCCGGCATCTGGATATCCAGAAAAATAACATCAGGATTAAGTTCTGATATTTTGTTGTGTGCATCATCTGCGTTTACTGCTTCGCCGATTACTTCAATTTCTTTAAATGGTTCAAGCAATCTGATTAATTCTGTTCTTGCTAATCTTTCGTCATCAATTACCAATGCTTTCATAATTTTGTTTCTCCTAATGGAATTTTAAGTGTTGCTAAAACTATATTTTTGTTTTCATTATTTAAAGTAAGGGATGCTTTTTCTCCGTATAAAAGAGAGAGTCTTTGTTTTGTATTGCTGACACCAAAGCCCTGAGAAATTTTCAAAGCATCTTCATTAAACTGCCCGTTATTTCTTATCTGAATTATTAATTTTGATTCATCTGTAAAAGCCTGCAGATCAATCTTTCCGCCGCCGGTTAATTTTGAGATTCCGTGTTTAATTCCATTTTCAACCAATGTCTGCACCATCATCGGGGGAATTTCAACTCTATCTGCAGAAGGAGTTGAGCTGATATTATACTGTAATCTTTCTTCAAATCTGATTTTTTCCAGATCAAGATAATCCTGTATTGTTTTTAATTCGTCGGAAAGAGGAACAATTTCAGTTCTTTCAATTCTTAAAGTATATCTCATTATGTTTGAAAGTTTTGTAATTGCATCTTTTGCGTTTTGCGGATCTTCTTCAATCAATGCCCGGATGCTGTTCATCGCATTAAACATAAAATGCGGATTTAACTGAGCCTTTAAAGTTTTCAGTTCAAAATCTTTTACAGCAGCTTCAAATATCAGCGTCTCAATTTCTGCTTTCTTGGAATTTTCAAAATAATGTATAGCAAAATAAATAAGCGACCACACCAGCATTACACTTGTCAGATTTATTATACTTGCGGCAATTGAAGCAATTAAGTTTTGAGAATTTCTGTCGATCTGTAAAACATATCCTAAGAAGTAAACAGGAATATAAATTACCACACCTGTTATAAAACTGCCTGTAATTACTCTCGGGGCAATTTTTTTTAAAGGCAGGTTTGACCAATTATGTTTTTTTATATAATGACGATAAATATGTGAAGCAAATAAACCAACAACACTTAGAAAAATCCATATAATAACTCTATTAAGTGCAATAGATTCGAATGAAGAAATAACTAAAAGATTTACAACTGTAAATAAACCCCAACCGCAAACCTGAGTTAACCAATATAAATTTTTTCTTTTCAAGATATTTATTGTCTTATATAAATTTTCAGTTTGATTTTTATTAAAGCCGAATTTTGTTCTAATACCTGCAGTGTTCATTTCAAATATAATCTTAACCAGAATAAAATAGAATCATGTCCTTTTTGTGCCGAAACTTATCGTTTAAATCTTTATAAAGGTAATAATTTTTATGATTGGCAAAGAAATGTGATGAATGGAGAAAAAATAAAACAGTTTATTATTATACTCTTTGTGCTCTGTATGGATTTTGCATAATAAACTTTGTGGTTAAGCTTCTTTTCTCTAAGCACAAAGCGCTCAATGATTATTTTATCAAAGAGCGCTAAGAATTATTGCAAAGAAATATCAACCTTACAACGAAATTATATCGTTATATATTATGAAAGCCATAAGTAAAAGCAGAAGAACAAATCCGGTATTTTGTATTGCCATCTTAACTTTAATCGGTATTTCTCTTCTGATTATTGCTTCGATTATTATCATTACCAAATGTCCGCCGTCTAAAACCGGAAAGGGCATTATATTAAGTATTGCAAGACTTAAACTTAACAATGCAAGAAAATATAAGAAACTTGATATACCCGAATCAGCAGACTTTGCAGCTATCTGTGCAATTTTAATCGGACCGCCAAATGCTTTTCCAACTTCAACATTACCCGAAAATACTTTTCCTACCATTTGAAAAGTAAGTGCAGTCATTTTTTCAATGTCTTTCCAGCCGTAATAGAAAGAAGCAAAAAATCCATAAGTCTGCATTTTGGTTTCACCCCGAAATACCGAACCGATTGTTACTCCGATTATTGAGTCCTGACCGGGAGCAACGGAAATGTTAAGTTCTTCATCCTTCCTTTTTACTACAAGCTGAATCTCTTTTCCTATATTTTCAGAAATTAATTCTGTTGTTTGTTTTGCTGAGTAAAGAGGAATTCCATTTAAACTTAAAAGAACATCACCGGGTTTAAGTCCGGACTTTTCTGCCGGCGAATCTTTAAGCACATCACCGATTCCTGGTCTTACACCTTTTGGGATTAAATAAAGGGATTTGCTTTCATCTTCAGGAATTAATTTTCTATCAATTGAAAGATTTTCAGTTTTTCCGTTACGCTCCAGTTTAACATTTAAATTTTCACCAAGAGTATTTATAAAAATCTGTGCGCGTAAATCTTCCCAGTTAGTAACTTGTTTTCCGTTAATACTTAATATTTTATCATCGCTTTCGAATCCTGATAATGCAGCAGCACTTCCATTTTCAACAAAAGCAATTGTGGTTGTAGGTGTTATTGGTTTTCCCTGAAAGAAGTTAGCACCCCAGAATATTATCCAGGCAAGAAGAAGATTCATTAATACACCGGCAGTTATTACAAATATTTTTGCCCAAACCGGTTTAGCGCGGAATTCATAAGGCTGTGGTTCTTTATCAGCAAAGCTGGTATCCATACTTTCATCAACCATTCCGGCAATCTTAACATATCCGCCGAGCGGTAATAGATTTAAACGATAGTCTGTATGACCCTCTCCATCAAAATCTTTAGGAAGTTCACCTAATGAGAAACCGGATTTTTTATTCCAGCCGAATAATCTTTTACCAAATCCGATAGCAAAAACATCAGCACGCATTCCGCTTAGCTTTGCCGCGGCAAAGTGACCAAACTCATGTACAAAAACTAAAATACCAATCGTAATTGCGAAATAAATTATATAATCCATCTTACGTGTGAGCTCCTTAATCTAATACTATTTGTTATTTCTTTATTAAAAATGATCCTGGATTCTTTATGCTGGATGATAGATCCTTGATACAGGATGCTGCTAAATTATTTATCACTTAAATATCCGTTTCAAACATATTTTCTGTACCAAAGAATTTGATTTCTTTCTTCATACATCTCAAATTTAGGTAAATTCAAGGTCAAATTATGAACTTAAGTCACAATTACCCTTGCAAGTTGCCAGATTTCCAAATCTTTATAATTCATTATTTGGTTCTAATTTCATCTAAAAAATTAAAAATCCGATCCATTCAATATCCAGTATCAAGCATCTAGACCATAGCATCTAAAACAAATTCCCTCGTAGCTTTATCACATTCAAAAATTGTTTCTATATCCGGTTCTGAATGATTGTCAATGTGATTCAGTGCTTTATCAATCAAACAAGGTATTTGAGAAAATTTAATTTGTCCTTTTAAAAATTTATCAACTGCTACTTCATTTGCTGCATTCAAAACACAGGGAGAAGTTCCACCGGTTATAATTACATCAAATGCTAATTTTAAGCATTCAAATTTATCAAAGTCAGGTTCAAAAAAAGTAAAATTATTAATCCCTGGTAAATCTGTACGTCTGGAATTATTTTTTAATCTTTCGGGAAATGTAAGCGCATATTGTATCGGCAGCTTCATATCCGGCAGACCAAGCTGTGCTTTTATTGATCCATCAATAAACTGAACCATTGAATGTATTATTGACTGCGGATGAATAACAACACTGATTTTTTCAACAGGTAAACCAAACAACCATTTTGCTTCAATCACTTCAAGTCCTTTGTTCATCATAGTAGCTGAATCAATAGTAATCTTATTTCCCATTTTCCAGTTAGGATGATTTAGTGCTTCTTCTATAGTTGCTGTTTCAAAGAACGATTTGTCTTTATTTAAAAAAGGTCCGCCCGAAGCTGTTAAAATCAGTTTCTCAACTTCGTTCAGATTTTCACCAACCAGACACTGATAAATTGCAGAATGTTCAGAATCCACAGGGATGATTTGTGCACTATGTGCAAGAACCAGTTTTGTTACAATTTCTCCTGCAACAACAAGAGTTTCTTTGTTGGCAAGAGCAATCCTTTTTCCGCGTTTAATTGCATTTAGAGTTGGTGCCAAACCAGAAAATCCAACTATTGCACCAAGTAAGATGTCATAGTCTCTTTCTGCCGCGGCTTTTAATATTTGATCATAACCTGAAAGTACTTCACAAAAACTACCAACGTTAGATTTTAGTTCTTTAACTTTGGATTCATCAGTAACAACTACAAACTCCGGTTTAAACTCTTTAATTTGTTGTTCCAGCAGGTCTATCCTTGAATTAACTGTTAGTCCTGCAACTTTAAATTTATCAGGAAAATTACGGATAACATTAAGAGTATTAACGCCGATTGAGCCTGAAGAGCCTAATATTAAAACTTTTTTCATTTACTTATAATTTGATTACTAAAAGTACCAAAGAATGATATGTTTAGCAACGTATTACAATTTGCTTGTGATTATAGTTTTGTGCGGATTTTGTGGCAAAAAATATTAACCATAAGGAATTCGCCACTAAATCCCTAAAACGCTAAATTGCACAAAAAATATTTTGAAAGTATGGAAACATTATATCCGTTTTTAGCATCTGTTAGATAAGAAACAAAAATTGATTTTGCAGAAAAAAGAAAATCAAATAATTGAGTTTACAATCCTCTTTAATAAATACAAGAAGCGGATTTACAATTACGCATTAAAAATACTAAATGATAAAATGCGTGCGGATGATATTGTGCAGGATGTTTTTATAAAGCTGTTTGAAAATTATGAATAGCCACGATTTTTAGCATAGCCATCCTTTCGGATAAGTCGTATTGACTAAATAAATAAATCAAATGCAGACTTTAGTAGAAAGATATTTGGCTAAAGCCAAGGATAATTTTAATTTTCTAACCACGAGCTAAAGCTCGTGGCAATTTTCACACTGTCTCTTTTGAGAAGATGCTACGGGATAGTTTAAACTATTCATTTGCAACATTCAAACAAATCACTCTAAATTTGCACTACACTTATTCATCTTTTAAGGAGCTCTAAAATGAAGAACAGTTTTGTTCTGGCAGTGTTGATGTTTCCTTCATTTTTTATATCAAGTAGTTTCGCACAAGGTATTTTTTTAGAAAAGGGAGAAGCGGGATTTTTAGCAAATGGAGGTTATTCAAGTTTAAAAAGCAGTCACGCAACATCTATTGGCTGCGGCTTTGCTCTTGGCGGAGTTATGGAATTTGATTTTACCAGTTCAACTTCCCAAATAAAATTGGATATGTATGGTTTAGGAGATGAAATTGAAGTTAAGTCCCAAACAGTTTCACTCGGAGTTGTTCTTATAAAGAAGACAGCTCAGCTTGAGGTAAATATTGGCTATACAACTTCTAATGCAAGCACCGATATATTGTTGTTGGGATTTGAAGTTGGAAGTGAAATTAAAATTCACCAAAAGTTAAGCTGGTATCCTATATTTTCATTTGCTGCAGGGATCCCTGTTAGAGAATACAGCGGAAGTCCAGTAACTGCTTTAGGTTTCTCCTCGCCAATTCTAATTGGAGAGCACGTTTATTTAGGACCAACAATCGCATTATCAGAAGGAGATTTAAATTGGGGCATTACTGGCGGGATTTTAATTAGCTTTAATACTGCTAATTCTGATAACTGGTAATATTGTAGGGTTGCTTTTGAATTGGGTGAACAATTAAATAGTATAATTAGTTCACAAATCAGGATTCATTAAAAAATACTTAATCTGGAATAGTGTTTTTATAAACCGTCTTTTGAAATAAGATTTCAGTTAGATAACCATATTTCTTCCCTTGAAACCCATCATTTAATTTCTTGTTGTAAACTATAAGAAAGAAAATCCTTACTGCAATATTATTTTATATTTTCCTTTTTGCTCAGCAGAAAAATTACAGATAACATAAAGAATATTAACCCCGATTGAGCATGATATTAACACTTTCTCAGTTAATTATAAATTGATTACTAAAATTACAAAAGAATGATATGTTTTTAGTGAATAAAAAAAGCCAACCACTATGTTGTGATTGGCT
>JAVEUY010000059.1:0-10279 GCA_034005315.1 Ignavibacteriaceae bacterium
TGTGAACAGTTATTAAGCCTGCGGTATGTCCTGAAATAAATAATAAAGCAGTAGCACCAATATGAATTGGAAAAATTGATGTTGAATCAAATATTTCCGGAGACTTATTACTTAAAAACCATGCGATTATAAGATATTGTAAAGCCGCAACCGATCCTGAGAACAGGCAAAGTTTAAAATCAAGCTCAAGTGCGCTTAACATAATAATCAAAAAGTAAAGCAATGTAACAGGCGTAAAAAGCGGATATATAGAGGGTAAATAGAATGAATAAATTATAAGCACAATGCTTGGAATGCTTATTTCAGTAAAAGCATTGATATATCGAATTAAAATAAAAGCTTTTACACCAAACCTATTCCATTTTTTAGCAGCACGACTTACAAATATTGCTCTTACAAAAATTATTGCAAGAATGAGAAGAGTAATTTCTATAGTAATTGAAAACTGGGAAACATCTTTAAAATGTTTAGAAAAGGCAAATGACAACAAAAGAACAACAATGATCAGAAAACCAATTATTCCCGCAAGAACTTTAGATCTGAAACTTTCATTAGAGATTAATTCTTCGGAAAATATCTCTTCAAATAATGTTGAGTTGTTATTAAGCATATATTATATAATATCGATTAGCTTACCCTTTTTACATTTTAGGAACAAATTAAAAATAGACACTTCCATAAATAATAATACTAAATCATTTTGCCAAAGTCATAATATTATTTATATCCGGGCTTAAAACCACTTGCAATATCAATTAACTATTTATTTCAGATATGCACAGTCTGAATTTTATTAATCCATTTTCTGATTAAACTTTATTCATCTTAAGATTTCATACGGTTACAGAGCTTGGATAAAAAGTTTTAAGTTTATAAGCAACCCTCATGGATTTTCATTTTGTCGATATTAGGACAACAATCAACGATAAATCAGTATAGTAATTTGCTTTAATATTTTGTTATTTCAGTTTAAGTTTAAGATATTCTCCTATTAAAATTGCAGTTGGGTAAGTTACTTCTTCTTCGTTTTTGGCATGTAATTTCAAATCTGCCGCAAATTCAACATATTCTTCTCTGTTTAATTTTTTAGCTGCCGCTTCAAATTTATCAAGCGCAGATACAATTTGTTTGTGTTCTTCAAGCATTTGGTTTAATTCGGATTTTAATTGGTCTGTTAATACCAACACTTGTTTCATATCTTCAGTTATATGACCATTTACAATATCAGTTAATAACCCAAGCGGTGGTATAGCAATCTCTTCTTCTTTCACAAAATGATTGTGCAAAACTTTTGCAACTTCTTTAGCTGTAGCACCAATTTCTCCTGTTTCCTTTGTTGCATTAGCAAGAATTTCGTGAAGCTTGTCGTGTTCTGTTTTCATTGATTCAGGAATTTTTAATTTCATTGTGTTTTCTCCATTATGTTTGTGAGTTTCGGTTTGATGAGAGTGTTCTTCATTTGATAAATCGCTTGCTTGCTGATAATGTTCGACTGAATGTATAAAGTGGACGTAATGCTCAACAAAATCCCTTCCTGCAATAACATCATCAACTTTGTAATTCATTCTTGTAACTACATCATTGAATAGATTAATTATTTCTTCCGGTATCGGATCAGCAAAAACTTTTTCAAGCGGCTTCAAAGATTTTACTGCGATTGAACTATCTGCAGCGATTATCGCAGGATCTATATTGCGATCAGCCGGCTTAAGACCTGTATATGGTTCACCTTCTCCAGCACGATGAATACGCACTACTGTTTCATAGAAATATAAATCAGCAAGTTCCTGAGCCTCTTTGCTTAATTTTCTGACAGCAAGAGTTTTTTTGAAAGCATTCTTTATTATTTCTTCATCAGCTTTCTGCACCCATATCAGAACATAATTTACATTACCTGTTTCAATTGCTTTAATGGCTGCTTTAACAACAGGACCATTCATTCCGTCACAATGAGCAGAAGCACTGCTGCTTAATAAAAATATAATTGATAACGACAGCAGAAAACTAACTGAAGTAATTTTAAAATTTAAGCTCATAAAATTTCCTTTCGTAATTTTTGTTTTATATTATCTTAAAGATAGCTCAGATTATCTTATTAAACTATTGATAGATATATTTTTGGCAACAATTAACGAAATTATATTTAATATTTTCAGTTTGTATAATCAAAACGCATGATCAACAAACATTTGTATGTAAAGCCCCTCGCGACTAAAAGCAGTATCCATTCTAAGTAAAAGATTATTCATAAAAACTCTTATCCCGGCTCCTGCACTCCATTTCATATCAGAATGCAAAGTTGAGATTTTCCATTCAGGTGCAACCCTGCCAAGCTCTCCGAATAATGCTAACTGCAGCCAATGAACATTTAAACCTCTTGTAACTGACCAGTAATTAAAAGGATTCCAGTCAATTATTTGTCTATACTCAGCACCATAATAAATAGCGGCTCTATCATTAAATCTTCCTTCGTAAAAAGCACGAAGACGATACCTTCCGCCAAGATAAGCTCCTGTATATGGAGGAGGACGATGATATTGTTTGATTTCATTACCATTAAGATCGGTTCCTGTTACATCATAATTATTCCAGGTTAATGTATTGATTGTCCAGAAATTTAACGCCAAGACCTTTGGTAGTGATTTTTTGTCTGAAAAATATTCGTGAAGCGGTAAATACCATCTTAAGTCAGTTTCTATAACACTCCAAGGAGCCATTGTATCAAACCAGCCAAAGTCTCGTCTGAACGCAAATTTTTGCAGACTTCCTCTGGTTGGATTAACATAAAAATCAGTGTTTTCTCTTGTTAGAGCAAATTCAATTCCGTTTGTAGCAAAGGCAACTCTTTTTCTGTAAAATGGTTTTATATCAATAAAAGTTCTTCCACTTACAAATGGATTCCAATCTGTTCCGCCCATTTCTCCAGAAATTAAAATTCCATTTTCAAATTTCGGAGAGAAGTAAACTTCATCTTTTCCATGGCCTATCGGTAGTAAATATCTAAATTTAATTTCATACCACTGATCATAACCACTAACCTGGATATAATCATCCTTATCAGACTCATTACTTCCTGCACGCAGTGAAGGATCCGATGCTGATGTTGAGTTCGGCGGATCTTTATAAATATTGATTACTCCAAAATATCCACCGAGCAGATCCGGAGCGATATAAATTCTCGGATAGAACGGGAGATAAAATTCTCTGAATTGAATAAATCCGTATTTTGTGCCGTTTGTGCTTATTAGACCTCCTGCATAAAGGGACATATTCTTTTGAGATAATCCCTGCACTCCAACAAATCCTCCCACTGCCCAACCAAATATTTCGCTGTAAAGTGCAAATGGCAGTGCAGAAACAGTAACATTAGAGCTTTCTATTTTAGTGGAATCTTCTTCACTGTAATTGCCTTCGTGTTTTTTTTCTGTTGAAGATGTATAGGCAAAATCCGATTGTCCGTTTACTCCGATAGAAATAGAGATTGTCAATATCAAGAACAGATATAACATACTTTTTATAAAACATTAATTTGTAAAAACAATACAATTGTTCAAAAGATCGGTCGCTTTATATTGTAGGTGATTCCCCTTATTCATAACAATCATACTCTTCAACAATTTGTTCGACACCATTTGTATCAAGGTGTGTGATCGGTGTTTCGTTCATCAATTTTCGTAATGTGTTTTTTAGCTTCATAGATTGAATAAATAAATCGTGTTCCGGAACAACATTTTCTGAATGCATAGGGCTCTTAAAAAACAACGACATCCACTCTTGTATTCCTTTCATGTTGCTGCGCAGAGCAAGATCTGCAAAAAGAATAAGATCAAGCATAATTGGTGCAGCCAGAATTGAGTCTCTGCATAAGAAATTAATCTTTAACTCCATCGGATATCCGAGCCAACCGAAAATATCTATATTATCCCAACCTTCTTTATTATCTCCGCGAGGAGGATAATAACTTATTCTGACTTTATGATAGTAATCAGAATATAGTTCTTCATAAAGTTCCGGTTGTAATATTGAATTAAGAACAGATAGTTTACTTTCTTCTTTCGTTCTGAAAGAACCGGGATCATCAAGAACTTCACCATCCCTGTTGCCCAAAATATTATTTGAGAACCAGCCGTTCAATCCTAATAATCGCATTTTTAGCATCGGTGCAATAACTGTTTTTATTAATGTTTGACCGGTTTTAAAATCCTTTCCTGCAACAGGAACGTTCATTTCATTTGCAAAGTCAACTATTGCTGATATATCAACACTTAAATTCGGTGAACCATTTATGTAAGCAGCTCCTTCAGCAATTGATGCAAACGCATAAAGCATACTTGGTGAAATGTCAGGATCATTATTAACCATTCCGTTGATAAAATTTTCTTTGGTTGAATGAACTTCCTTCTGTTCAATATAAGTTTCGGTGCTGCCTGCCCAAATAACTACAACTCTAGCGAGGGAATTTAATTCTTTGAATGATTTAATATCTTCTCTTAGCTGCATCATTAACTCATATTTATTTTTAGCAGATTTGATGTAGTGCCCTTCTAATCTTTTTACAAATTTTTGATCGAAGACACCACGCATCGGTTTAATAGAATTTAATTCATCAGCTATACTGTTTAAATCTTTTTCATCAAGCACTTTTGCATATTTTGCAGCTTCAAGACAAGTTTCATCTCTGATATCCCAACCGCCGAACACTAAGTCATCGATTGATGTTAAAGGGACAAAATCTTTTACAAACGGGAAATTGTTTTCTGATCTTTTCCCGATTCTGATTTTTCCCAATTGAGTTAAAGAGCCAACTGGATGTGCTAAATTTTTTCTGATAGCGAAAACACCTGCTAAAAAAGTAGTTGATACCGCACCGTTTAGCCCAACAATTAATACACCCAATTTGCCTTCTGGTTTTTCAATACTATAAGTTTTCATTTTAATCTCCTATCTGTTTTTTATTTTAATATTGTTAATTCAAGTTTTCTAATACTTTCGGTAATTCTGTTATTGATTCTATTTTAAAGTCAGCACTACCATTGTCAACAGGTTCTTGCCAGGCTTTATTCTGAACCCATATAGTAAAACAACCGATAGATTTTGCAGGAATAATATCATTCTCATAAGAATCGCCGATCATTATTACTTCCTGAGGAACCATTGCTAAATCATTAAGTGCAACTTTAAAAATTTGTTTATCGGGTTTTCTTATTTTGAGTTTAGTTGAATCTATAACAGAAGAAAAATATTTTTTTATGGAAAGTTCTTGCAGAACAGTCTCAAGGTTGCCATAATAATTGGAAATTATTCCAAGTGAATATTGTGAACTCAGATTTTCAAGTAGTTCTTTGGACCTCATAACTGTTTTAATAACATATCTATAGCAATACTCACTTAATTCATCTATTATAAAACTATAATACGATGGCAGATAATGTTTGTCTTGCAGATATTCCAATTGATACAATAATTGCTTTTCTAAAGTTTGTTTCATACTGAATTCAGGCTTTATAACATTTGCTATTTTCCTTTCAGAATAGATAAACGCCTCTCTCAGATTTTCTTTCGTAACCGGTATGTGAAAATGAACATAAGTTTCCCAAAACAATTCACTCCAGTGAATTCCATCTGTGTCGAGGGTCCCGCCAAAATCAAATAATATAGCTTTCATCAATTACTACCTCTTTAATTTCTTTTTTAATATTTCTTTTTCCTGTTATAACCATTAAAAGTAAACCATTCATTATCCAGAATAATTCGCGTATTCTGTTAACCAGTCCGATATAAACTCCTACTAATGGGACGAAGTTTAAAAGCTGCAGAGTTAAATAAAGCCCGCCTTCTTTAACGCCAACTTCAAAGGGAACAATGAATAGAAGATTTGAAATTATAGATGCGCCTGCATTTATTAAAAATGAGTCTAATAAAGTCGGAGAATAACCAAGAGCAGTTAGTATAAAATAAAACTCGAGAGTTCCAATCAGCCGCGAAAGTAATTCATAGATATTTGCAGCCCAAAAATTACCCGGGCGGTTGTTCAATAATTCTTTTATGTTTTCATCAATATCATTAAAGAATTCTTCTTTATTGAATATAGCTCCATTAAATTTTTTGAGCAGCGGCAGTTTTGCAATAAAATAAGCAAATGATTTTGTAACGCCGTTTTTATATCCTTTTAAAAAGAAATAAACAACAACAAAAAATACCAGCAAACAAACAGTCAGAATCAAGTATGCAGTCCCGGATACCGGCAGCCAAAAATATATCGCAGCAATTGCAGCTATCCAGAATAAAAATGACGATAAAAAATGAAGCATCAGATATGAAATTGTAACTGAAATTGAACGGTTTGTGCCGAGATATTTTTTCAGCGCAATAACTTTATACGGCTCGCCTCCAAGATGGAAAAACGGAGTCATATAGTTTAGAGCATAGCTGCTTATTGTAATGGAAAATAAATCAGAAAAGGAAACTCTTTTGTCGTTTATTATGTAATTCCAGGCAACCGTATTAAAGAAGTATATAAACAGCCAAATTCCGACTATTGGAATAAAATACCATCCGGTTTTCAAAATGTTATTGATGATATTATCAATTCCTAAATCAAGAACGAGATAAATAAAGAAAGCAAATCCTAAAATGAACAAAATACTTTTTGTCATATTTTTCATTTTAAATCTCAACATTGTTCAACTCAGAGTTTTTTATACATTCATTCAATAAAAAGATTGACTGATATGCTTCATCAATCCACTGAACGTTTTGTTCTTTATTATCGAGTGCATCAAAGGACTCACTAAACATTTTAGCATAAAGAGATGAATAGTGTGATTTCTCCGATGCATCAGGAACAATTATTTCTTCAATTCCGTTTACAGTAGTTTTGAACATCTTATTTCCGCTTTCATAAAACAGGCTTCCGCTTGAACAAACTGCCTTTGCATCATTGTGCCTTTTATTCGCTGCCCAAGTAACAGATACTTGTGCAATACCTTTTTGTGATTCATAAATGATTACTGCTGTGTCTTCAGATTTATAAGTTGAATGAGTTAATGTTGAAAGATGCGAAGATATTTTCAGCGGTTTACCAAACATCCAATTAACTAAATACAGATAATGGATTGCTGTATCAATCAAAACACCACCGCCTTTTTCAGGTGATGCTGTCCGCCATTTATTAGTTATAGATTGTAATCCGGGATCCGCTTGTAAACGAAAAACATTAAATTGAGTAAGCACTTTATTGAATGAACTTTGTTCGTCTATGAATTTTTTAAAATTTACCCAGACTGGAGAATATTTATATTGATGACACGGCATAAAAATATTTCCATTTTCAAGCAGCATCTTTTTTATTTCTTTTGCTTGATTCAGATTAAGCACAAAAGGCTTTTCACATATAATGTGCAGATTATTTTCTATGCCTTTTTTTATTAAATCGAAATGAAATTCCGGCGGACTGGTTATATCGACAAAATCAATTGTTTCGTTACTAATTAATTCCTCAAACGAAGGATAGAATCTTATTTCAGGGAAATTCTTTTTATTTTCCTCATAGTTTTCTATAGCTGGTTCAACCGCAGCAACAATTTTTGCCCGGTCTTTTATACTTTCATCTCTATATGCATCCAGATGATTTGTCTGCGCGATTTTGCCAAACCCAATTATTGCTCCTTTATACATTGCTTTCCTCTGCATTAATTATTTTGGCTTTATCAAGTATCTCTTTAGAATTAGTTTCGTGTTTATATATTACCCAGATTAGCAAGGCGTTTAACAATGTAATTTCAAAAATGAAATACAAATACAGATATCCTGAAAGTATTGAGATGAATAAAACTATTATCCGTGTGTTTGTTGTAAGTATATTATAATACTTTATAAGTTTTTTATTCTTTTTCTTGAATAAATCTGATATTTCTGCAGATGGGTTACTATCGAATTTCTTTGAAACGAAGGTTATAAGCTGTATTGATTTTTTGGAAAAATATTCCTGCTCAATCGTATAATTTATATAGACTCTCATCAAAAATTTTTTAAAGAAGTTTCTGCTCCAGCTTAGTTCTTCATAAAGCATTTGAAGTTCATCAGATTTTACAACTTCACTTTTTCCTTCGCCGAAAACAAAATACAAATAGTAATTACGATAATAATCAGCCATAGCAGATTGGAGGGAGTGACTAATACCAGCAACTATCGCAAGTAAGAAAACTGTGTATGGGCTTCCGGAAGCTATCAGCCTTAAACATAAATGGATATAAATGCTGATAAACCAGAGATTGCCGCCAAAGCCATCAAGTATTCTTCCATACATGCTTTTTTGATTAGTTATTCTTGCAAGCTGTCCATCAGCACTGTCAAGAGCTTCTGCAAATATTAGTAAGAGAATGCCAACTACATTTATTCTAAGATTATCATAATAAAAAAGATGTCCTGCGATTACTCCGATGAAAATGCTCGCAATTGTAACAGCATTAGGAGTCATTCCAATCTTTTTAGAACCAAGTGCGATTAAATAACCAAACGGTCTATAGAAAATTTTATCCAGGAACTCTTCAGTATCCTTTGACTTTAACGTCGTTTCAACTTTTGATTTGATCAGCGACATATTCAAAAACCTCTTCCATTATTTCTATTCCTTCTTCAGCAATTTCCTGTGTAATTACCAAAGGGGGATTTATTCTGATATCCGGATTATAACCCATAAGTATCAATCCTCGTTTTAAACACTCTTGAAAAATCATTTGAGTATATTTTTTGTCCAATTTTTCTTTGCTGTTTTTATTTTTTGTCAGCTCCATACCAATCATCAAGCCTTTGCCACGGACATCAGACACAAAATCAAATTTATCTTGAAATGTTTTTAATCTATCAAGCATAAATGCACCGACTCTTTCAGAGTTTTCAACCAATCCTTCTTCGATAATTAGTTTTAATGTTATATACGCTGCAGCCGATGCCATCGGATTTCCGCCATAACTCGATGAGCTGCCAGATGGATTAGCAAATGGTTTTGAATTAATTATTTCTTCGTTTGAGATTAATCCTGTCATAGGGAATCCACCTCCAAAACCTTTTCCAATCGTTATAATGTCAGGGACTATATTATCGTGCTGGCATCCAAACATTTTTCCAGTTCTTCCAAATCCGGTGATCATTTCATCAACAATTAATAAAGCACCGATTTTATGAGCTAATTTTTGAAGCTCAACCAAATATCCTTTTGGAGGAACTACATTTCCATTAGTGCCTTGTATTGGTTCAACTATAAAAGCGGCAATTTGATTTGTGGTTTCGTATCTGATTTTATCTTCTATAAACTTCACACATTTAAAATCACAATCAGGGAATGTTTCATTGAAAGGGCAGTGTTTACAATTTGCGTAAGGTGTAGAGAAAGTTCCAACTGGCAAAGGCCCCAATCCATTTTTAAATGTATCGCTGAGTAAACCTAATACACCCATTGTTTTACCATGAAATCCTCCCCAAAAACTGACAAACTCGTATTTTTTTGTATAAGATTTTGCAAGTCGTAATGCAGCTTCAACAGCTTCCGCTCCGCTGCTGTAAAACTGACTTCTGTTTAAATCACCAGGACTTACCTCCGCTAAAAGTTTTACAAGTTTCATTCTTGATTCCGTTGTAAAACTACCTACGTGAATTTTACCAAGCTGTTCAGAGAGATACTTTACATACTTTGGATGATTATATCCGAGACTTGCAACTCCAACACCGGCAAAAAAATCTATAAATCTATTACCATCAACATCTTCAACTAATGCTCCTACACCTTTTGCTGTAACAATTTTTGAAGAAGTTGCAATCGTTTGAGTTCCCGGTGCAATATATTTTTGTTCTTCATTAAAGATTTGTAATGAGTTATGACCTGGTATTTCAGTTTTTACTGATGAATACTTTCTTGTTATTTTATTTTTGGATAACATATTTTAATGCCTTTCTATGAATTAATTGTCCAATAAATTCAGCAGCTTTATCTCTAACCGGTGCAAAACTCGGCCAATCATTTAAATCGATGATTGAAATACCGCCTGATGGAGAGATGATTGCATCGCCACCAAACACATCCAGTCCTAAGATTTGTGCTGAAGCAAAAGCTAATTTTTTTAATTTATCGATCTCGAATGGAATGTGATTATTCCCGTTCAAGTAATACCAATAGAAATAATCCGCTTCTGAAATTCCATAAAATTTTATTGTGTCTCCAGGCAAATGCTCCTGTATAATTGCGTTTTTAATTCCTCGTTTTGCAAATTCAAATAGTGTT
>JAVEUY010000060.1:0-10159 GCA_034005315.1 Ignavibacteriaceae bacterium
TGTGTTTGGATTAAATGGATTCGGATAGTTTTGATGTAATACATAATCATTAACTAGAATAGCTGGCGGCGGAACGTAAGTCATAGAAGCAAAATTACTTTTATATTCATCAATAGCTCTTTGAACATTTACTCTTGCATCTGTAATTGAATTTAACGGATCAGTTCCTCTGCCAATTACATAAGCAATTATTATTTCCTGCGGTTTATCTTTTTCTAACTGAAACGGACCAGTGTTTCCCATATTTCTGAAATCCTGCTGATGAGGACAAATCCAGCCAATATCATTAACCGGATCACCTGAAGCCCAAAATCTCGGATTAATTTTATTGCAATCAACTCCGCCTCTTACCACAAAGTAAGGTGAAGAACAAGGATCAATATAATCTCCTTGTCTGGTTTTGCCTTGATTATAATTTCTTATATCATATTTATTATTAGGATCACCAAGTGCCGGATCAGATTTAAATGAAATATGATGAGAAGTTAATCCTAAGTTTTTAGCTCCGGTAAATTCATCTTTTCCTATTAACTCTCCATAATAGTTAAAAGCAGTGTCAAGATTGTTGTTGGTTATAATTATTGGTCCCTGCAGAATCGGATTAAAAAAAGAAGGCGGGTTATCACCATATAAATAATCTGATACGTTACTATAGTAAAATCCTGACTGTAACAAAGTGTCACAACCAACCATATCATTAATAGGGTCACCTATATCAGCATCTTCCCATACTCCGAAATAAACAGAATCCAATATATCTTCTACCAAACCAGTATTTATCAATTTATATTTTACAAAAATTACATTTTCTAATTCAGATATATCCGTAGCAAATAGAGTCTGCTGTATTTCAATTCCTACCGGATCTACCGTATATCTTCTTAGATCAGCAGGAATACCATCATTATAAACACACCAAATAATTTCATCACCAAGAATAGGCGGCATATCTTCATTTAAATCCCAGGTACCGTTTCCGTTCTTATCAACAGGATTATAAATACCATCTCCATCTCCATCATAAAAATCAGCTCCGAGAAGAACCGCATCCTTCCATCTCTGCCAGCTTATACTAAAAGGCGGATCATTTTTATTAACAACATACAACATATTTTTTAAGTCATCGGGATTGCTGCCAACTTTTCCCGGCAGATAATCTTCAACAAGAGTGCTGCTTGATACACCGTTTGCAAATAAATTTCCGTTTACATACCCTGATAAGAAAAATCCTCCTGAAAAGAGAAATACAATATCATCAAATCTTCCCCCGGCAGGATGAATGTTAAGTCTAATATTTTGTTTGGAAACAGAAGCATTTCCCAGATTATCATCAGACACTATTTGCGCATTTTGATCATAGGAATAATATCCTGCAGCCAGAACACCTTTATTATTCAATGGTAACGAAATCTTATTAACATCTGAAACATACTGTCTGGGATATTTGGGATTATTAATCGGAAGAGTATTAGCAAAAATAAAATCATTTGCTTCGCCATCATTGTGAAGTCCGTCATCAAAAAGCTCACTAACATAAGACGTATCTTCCGGAAATATTATTACTGATTCAACTGATTCATCATCAAATACTGTAGCACGATAAACAAATTCTTTTTTTTCATAATCTATCAGATTATTAGGTATTTCTGTTCCAAAAACTTTTGGCGGAGTTAACTTATCTTCAGATTCCTGAATCACTCCGTGAAATAAACTATATTTATATTGATAAGGAATAATTTCAGAAAGCCTTTCGGTTGCAAAAGTAATAAAGGTCTTATTTTGTAAAGTTGATAAACTATGTGAATAATCCTGCCCGATATATTTTGTAATTTTTCTTTCTTCAGACCATGTACTTCCGTTATTACTGCTTATTTTATATACAATATCTTTATTCAGATAACCTGTTCCATTTATTTCAAAATTTCTCTGATAAACAACAATAATATTACCATTATCTAACTTAGAAACTCTTGGTCTTTCTTTTATTGGGGAATCTGATACCAATACAATAGGCTCCGTCCAGCTTAATCCGTAGTCCGTACTAATGCAATAATAGATACCCTGATATCCGGAAAGATTTTTATAATAAAACCCGATTAAGGTATTAGAATTAACGGATATTATTGTGAGATCCTGAACACGATATTCTACCTGTATAGGAAATTCATTCTGATTTGTATTCCATGTTAATCCATCGTCAAAGCTTAACTTGTAATAACTTCTTGTATCTAAAATGTAAAAACTCATGCATATTTCACCGCCTGTCCATTGAGTAAGACTAAGATAGAAAGAGGCATTTCCTGAACCAGGTATAATTATCTGCGAAGACCAGCTTTCTCCTTTATCATCTGAAAAAATCAATTTCATTGATTCACTTACAATACTCCAGGCAAGTAAAATTCTGCCGGAAGATGTTTTCAGTGCAGTCAGATAAAGAACTTCCTGAAAAACAAGTACTAAATTTATTTCCTGAACAAAGCTGGGTTCGGACCAGCTTGCACCTCTGTCTTTACTCATAGTAGAAAAGATAGTATCTTTTTGTTCATTGACATAAAAAATGATTATTTCGGTATCTGATAACCAGACAGAAGCAGATTCGGTTATTGATTGATTAATATTAAGAGAAGAAACCGGTAGAAATATCCTGGTTTGTGATAAAGAAGTAAAACAAATTGACAGAGTAAGAAGAGCTAAATAGATGTTTTTCACTTCGCACCTTTTACTGCTTTTGATAACCAAATCTAATAAAAAGAAACCGGAAAGTAAATATAAGCCGCTATATTAAATGGTGATAATTCTATTCATAGACCGATATAATGCTAAAAAATAAGTTATCAATTATTAGTAATGCTTGATTATTTATAAAATAATCCGAAACAATATTTTAATAAGTTTCTTAATTCAATACTATTTTAACAACAATAGCTTCTTTGAATCAGTAAACGAATCAGATTTTATCCTGTAAATATATACTCCACTTGCAAGACCGCTTGCATTAAACTCAACAGAATATTGCCCTGCATTTACAACATTATTAAAAAGTTCTTTAACTTTTCGTCCAAGCACATCATAAACAGAGAGCTCCACTTTTTGGGTAAACGGCATATCAAACCTGATACTTGTAACAGGATTAAACGGGTTTGGATAGTTCTGATATAAACCGAATTGAACCGGAATCGTTTCTGACTCTTCATCAACACTAGTAACTAACGAATCCTGTCCGCCTGCTTCATAGTATCTCGCAGCAAATTCCTGTAAATAAAAATTTGCAACCTGATCATCCAGGATAATCAGAGTATTCTCATCATTAACATTTTCTGCAGAAGAAGACCAGTTATGAGATCCCGTAATAACCGAAGCATTGTATCCAAATGGTTCAGCATCAATAACAGCATATTTATGATGTAATAAACCGGTAGTAAATCCTTTCAATCTTATATCAACTCCGGCTGACTGCATATAAAAATATTGGCTGCCTGTATCAGTATTATTACTTAAGATAACTCTTGTTTTAGAGCCTTTATTTTTGATTGCAATTATTGAATCAGCAAGATCACGTCTTGTAAAAGAAAGTAATGCCACGTTTATAGATTTATCTGCTTTACCAAGTGTTCTTCCAATCTTCGCAGTGGTCCCGTCGCTCGGACTGAAATATAATTGAACTTTATTACCGCCAATAACAAAATTGTGTGGAGTGTTATTTAATTTTCTTGGACCAAATCTTGAGTTTGCAGCATTCGGAGTATCTGTATCGCTTCCCCACTCTTCATTAAATTCAAGTGTATATGCACCAGCAAGAGCAACATCCTGAATAATGATAAGATTCTGTCTGTCATCATTTGTTCCGGGGTCAGTTGGATTCCAGCTTCCGGTAATAACCCAAATGCTATCGGCTGCACCACCGCGGTAATCAATAATAAAAAACTTATTATGATGGATACCGCTTCCATCGTTATTGCCGAATCTATCATTGATGTAAGGAATTCCGTTATTTATTAATGTATTCCAGGGAGCAGTAGTTCTGTTATCATATTCACCAATTACTCTTATTTTAACCCCGCGGTTTTTGGCATTTAAAAGAGCAGCAGCAATATTAGCACCGACGGTTCCGCTTAAACTGTACAGAGCCGCATCAATAGAACGTTTTGCTTTATTAATTCTATCAATAAGAATATTCTGAAAATTTGCATTACTATTAGCATCAATGCCTGATGATACTAATGTATTAACTGTTTTGTTAAAGTAAACCTGAATTCCACCAGTAGTAGGAAGCGCTGAAGTAGTACTTGAAACTATATCACTTGAAAAGCTTGTATCTCCATTAGCAACTGAAAAAACCTGAAGATGATAAATCGTTGCAACCTCAAGTTCATCAACTGTAAGCGAATGATTTGTTCTTAATACATTGTCAAGCTCTACTATACCAAGTTCATAATTTGCAGTAACTCCGTATCTTATTCTTGAAGTGCCCGGATTTATAGTTGTCCATTCAAGAGAAATAGAATTACTTGTAAGATCTGTTTCCTCAGGATATTTATCTATAATTGGTCCGTTAGATAGAATATCTTCAGGCACCCGCGGCATTACTTGGTATCCGCCAATAAAAGGTAACGAAGGTTTATATTGGCTCAGCACTCCGATAACATCAAACTTTCCTGCGGGTGCAACAAGACCAATAATCTGTGTATCGTTATCAATCCTTATCTGCACTGTATCCGAAGGACTTGAGCCTGTTAACCTGTAATTTTTATATGCCCAGTTACTTACCGAACTTCCATTTAATTCCGATACAACAACACCATTAACTCTTATCAGTCTGCCTTCATAATTCTCAACGCCGTTAATTCCATCACCGCTTAAAGTTGAAGAAGTTGTAATTAAAGGTTCAACTGTATTACCTGAGCTGATAATTGAATGAAGTGTTGGATTTTCAATCTGATTAAGTCCGTTAAACTGAGCAACTGTTCCGGTAACGAGAACCTCATCACCAATCTGAACAGCACCTGAAAAACCTGCGCCAAATACTGAAATGCCTCCTGTATTATCCTGTATATAACTTGGTCCGCCAAACTGATTGCTTACAGTTACAACACCTCTTAAAGTAACCAGGTCACCTAACCGCAGTCCTATTCCGTTATTATCATTAACTTTGGCTTCTGCAATGGGAATCGGAGCACCATAAACCAGCAATGATGGCAACGGACTTACATCTGCAAGAACTAAATTAACACCAGACTGAAATTTAATCCTGTATCTGCCTGTATAATGAGGTGAAGTAACTTCATTTACAATTATGGTTACAGTATCGCTGATAAAATTTATATTGCTAAAAAATATTGTATCCCCGCTAACACTTAGAGTTGAAGTAAAGTCAGTATAATTAATATCAGAAGCAGATTGTGACCATTGAAAATCTTCTGGAATAATTATCCTTAAAGAATTAATGCTATACAGAGGATTTTTTTTATAAGTAAAATTTAAATCTATTACCGAATCACCTATTGCGATTTGCGGCAGTAGAGTTGCTGTACCTGATCCTTCTAAACTTGCTCTTAATAAATTTATCCATGCAATATTTGCAGCAGAATTTCCCTGCCCCATTGAAGAGCTTCCATTGATTGTCCAGTTAGCAGTGTTTGTTAATTTCGATACATCATCCTGAATAAAAGTTATTGATGTTCCGCTTGAAGATGCACCTGAGAAATGAACTTTAGGGTTCGGAATACTGCCTGCATTATTTGCTCCCCACGATACACCAAACTGATGTACCTGAGAAGAATTTCTTAACTGCACTGCATCAGAAGTTCCTGCAATTGAGAACGGATTGCCGGATAGATATATAGCATTGCTTGATTTAACTATCAACAAATAATCGCTTGGGTCAAGGTCTTCTGAAAAAGTATTTTCGGAGCGTGCAATAATGATTATTGTGCCTTTTCTTAGATTGCTCCACAATGCATTGGAAGTAAAAGCAAGTGGTGCCTGCGGACTTCCAGTACTGCTGAAATCTCTTATGTCCCAGTTCCGCAGATCGAGGCTATCCTGAACAACTAATAACTCAACCCATTCATCACTGGAACTTGAATTATAGATTTCATTAATTATAATTGGTTGAGAAAATGCACTGCTGATTAATATAAGTGCAAGAAAGAGAGATTTGATATGTTTCATTGTGTATCTGTTGATAATTTAAATCTAAGAATCTGATTTTTACCGGCATCAAGTACATATAGTACCTTATCAAAAAAAGCAACTCCTACAGGATTAACAAAATAATCCGGACCTCCAAAAGAATGCATTTCAACCCCGTTTGAATTAAACTTTAATACACTGTCTCTGCCGGCATCAGCAACAAAAATATTTCCGGCAGGATCAATGCATGAACCTGTTGGTGCTAAAAATCTATTTGGTTTTACAAAAGCTACACCATCAATAACAGGATCAAATTTGCTGTAATATCTTTCTTCAATTCCTGAAGAATAAAAATAAAACCATTGTGCTTTAAAACTTGATTCCCCCGCTAATGTAGCAATAAAATCAATATTCCTTTTATTGAAGGAAGTCATAGAATTAATTCCGTTTGCAGAAATCAATCCGCGGTTTAACGGATCAATAAACGGAACTCTTCCAATTGTAAGTGTATCTTTATCAAGCGGTACTATGATATCACCGCCTGCATTAAGTTTTTTCGGAGCAATCTTAAATATTGAATTATCAGGATTGGAAATACTTGAGTTATTCGGACCGGTTCTGGCAAGATAAATTGAATTATCATAAAATACTGTTACTGCTGTATATTTTCTCTGCAGATTAAAATCAGAATCACGCAAAGGTAGAATCCTGGTAACAACAGCATTTTCAATTTGATGACCGGCAGCATATAAATTTATTTTGTAAAGCGCACTGTAAGTAACATTTGCAGTGTCAAATTCAGCACAGACATAAAGATTAAGATTGTAATCCTGCGCAATGGCAATTGGATTTTTAATTGATAATGCACCATGCCATTGTCCTGCAATATCAAGCATAACAATTCTGTTATTATCTGTATCGCAAACATAAATAAATGGTTCTTTACCCATTAGTAATGCACGCGGGTTATTAAATCCGCTCCACGCTTCGCCGTTTAAAATATATAAAGTATCGCCGCCTATATTAATATTGCCTGTATATTGATCGAATTGTGTAATATCGAATTTATCTGAGCAGCTAATCAGGATAATGAATCCGAAAAATATAATTATGTATTTTTTCATTTTGTAAACTTGTTTTTTCAAATTACTAACCATAAAGCAATTAACGTAATAATTCTATAGACCTAATAAAATTGAAAACCTGTGCGCAGATCCTAATTTAACAAAATTAGAATAAGCATAATCCAAACTAACATTTGCTATACTTACAGGAACATTTACTCCTGCACCAAATGATAAATTTTGTTCATCAACATTAAACTTATAACCGGCTCTCAGATAAAAAGTTTTTTTCCAGTTATACTCAATACCTGTAACAACATTTTCACTGTTATCATTAGGATGATTAAGCTGAATAGATGTCGTAACTGAATGCTCATCATCTTCATAAGGTTCAATAGCAAATCCGATTCTGAATATCGTAGGCGGAGCAAAATCCTGCCATTCAGATTTTTTTCTTTTACCAACCAGGATGATTTCACCATCGGGTGCTAAATTACTTCCAAAATTTGAAACAGCAACCGCAAACCTTGAAGACCCAAGACCAGTCCAGTAATAAGTGCCTAAGTCTATCATAAAACCGCGCATTTTTAATTTATCAAGTGTTTCTTCAATATATCTTACAGTTCCGCCAAAACTAAATTTGTCTGTCATTCTTCTTGAATAAGTTACTGCAAAAGAAATGTCACTAAAACCAAAATATTCACCTGTTCCAAAAGGCGCAAATTCAGTTGTTACCGGCATATCCTGCATTGTAAGTGCAACAAACGAAACACCGAAAGCATTAGTTTCATCAAGATGGTAAACCGCACCTAAAAAATCATGATTAATATCAACTACCCATTTATTATGCGAGAACATTACCTGGTCTTCGGTAAACTGTGTTAAACCGGCAGGATTCCAATAAAGAGAAGAAGCATCATTAGAAACAGCAACAAACGCATCGCCCATCGCAGTTGCTCTGCCGCCTACTCCGATTTTAAGAAACTGAGCCGCTGATATTCCGGCACGCTGTCCTCCAAGCACAGGGAAAAGCTGACTAAAACCTGTTGAAGTTAGTAAAAAACTGATAACAATTATTGAGAATATTTCTTTCATCACTTAGTAATAATTCTACTATTAAAATTTAAAGCTAACACCAAACTTTATATTTCTTCTGGTTAAATATCTTGCCGGATTATATGGATATGCTGAAATTGGAGCCTGTAAATCCGGATATAACGGATCGTTCCAGGAAACCGGAGTCGGATCACCATATTCATAAGCTTTACCGGTTACAGGATTAATAATCGCTGAGTTTTTAGAATCCAGAAGATTATTTACTTCCAGCATAATTGAAAACTTTAGTTGACCAATCGAAAAATATTTTTCAAAGTTAAGGTCTATCCAGAACCAGTCATCTCCAATTTTACTATATCTGTCATATCTGCTTGATTCATATTCGGGTCTACCGGTTTGCGCATCATAACCAGAAAAGACAACCGGTGTGTATCTTTTTCCTGATCGAAACTGTGAACGAATACTTATATTGTAATCGTCAAGAATTCCGTTTCCAAAACCGAACAACGCATTATCTTTCTCAACATAAAAATTGGTAAAGATAGAAAAGTTAACCGGACGGTCCCAGGACATATAAAGTTCTTTTACAGATTCATTGATATCACCTCTTAAAACTAAAACACCTTCATCAGGTGTTGTGCTCTTACCCGTAACGATTGAATAAGTAAAATCTGCTGAACCGATAAACCATCTTCCTATACGCTTTTTATATTCTATTTCTATACCTCTTGAGCGGGCATAATCAGAATTTACATAAGTTGTAAAACTTTGTGATGCTAACCTGATTGAGCTGATCCTGGCTGAGCGTGTACTTACATAATCAAATATATCTTTGTAATAAGCAGTAATCGTAAGTACATCATCATTAGTAAATTGAGTTTTAAGTCCGAGTTCATAAGCAACGGTTGTTTCAGGATTTAAATTCGGATTACCAAATTTTTGATAAGATGATTGTGCACTTACAGGATTTAACTTTGCATAAACAAACTGCGGTTTTGGCCATTTACTAAAATGACCATAAGAAAAGAACAGGGTTTGATTATCAGAAACAGGATGTGAAATTCCTAAACGAGGACTTAGTCTGGCTTTAAATCTCCTGTTGCCGAACCAACTGAAAGAGTTTTCTTTATAAGATTCTCTAACCTCGTCAGGTATTGTTACTACATCAGGATTATCTATTGCATCATCAACATATTTACCGGGGAACCAATAGTCTAATCTCAAACCAAAGTTTAATATCATTCCGCTGAAATTAATATTATCCTGCGCATAGAATGAGCCCATAGCCGGATGCACTTTGTATATATCATTATTAAATCCAAGTTCACCAACCCATGGCTGATAAATATCTATTGACTGCATCTCCTGAAAGTGGAAATCAAATCCTGTTTTAAATTTATTCTTCTCATCAAAAAAGCTTGTGAGATCTCCTCTGATTGAAAATTCTTCAACATAATGATCATGCCATGTAGATGGATTTCCTAAATCCCAGAATCCGTCTCCGGGGATTATACCAAGAGTATCTCTGTTTATGTTATAGTATTCGATAGGAAAGTTAGGAATATCTTTCGGTTCATTGTATTGATACCATTCTTTTCCGTTAGCATCAGCTCTTAAATGTGTAAAGAAATAGTTTATCTTTAATTCATAAAATGTTTTTGGATTAAGAGTATGTGTTAGGCTAAAAGTCTGATACACATTATTATGTGTATATGTATTGGCACTATCTAATATATTCTGATATGTGTATTGATATCCGGGACTTGGTTCAACATATTCAAGATTAGATTGTAATGACTGCGAGTTCTGATTAATATTTACTGACTGATTTATTGAATAATTAAACTTTAAAGTAGGAGAATATTTATAAGTTAATTTACCCATCCAGAACCAGTTGTTTTCTGCCC
>JAVEUY010000061.1:0-10154 GCA_034005315.1 Ignavibacteriaceae bacterium
ACTTTTTTAAGTGCTTTTGTTTCACCAATATCTCCCAAAGGTGTTGAAGTACCGTGCATATTTACATAATCAATTTCATTTGGATTTATATCAGCCTGTTTAACAGCCATTTCCATTGCTAGAATTGCTCCTGTTCCTTCGGGATGAGGTGCAGTAATATGATGAGCATCAGCAGATAAACCAGCACCAACAATTTCACAATAAATTTTAGCATTTCTCTTTAAAGCATGTTCAAGCTCTTCCAGAATTAATGCTCCGCTTCCTTCGCCCATAACAAAACCATCACGTGTTGCATCAAACGGTCTGCTTGCTGTTTCGGGAGAGTCATTTCTTGTTGAAAGAGCACGATTAGCATTAAATCCGCCGATTCCTAATTCATTAATTGAAGCCTCACTTCCGCCGGTAACCATTACATCAGCCATTCCGAATTTTATAAGAAGATAACTGTCAATCATATTATTGTTGCCGGTTGCACAGGCAGAAACAGTACAATAGTTTGGACCACGAAATCCATATTGCATAGATATATGCCCCGCAGCAATATCGGGGATAAGCATTGGAATAAAGAAAGGTGAAATTCTTCCTGGTCCCTGTTCACGGTTTATTACAGCCTGATCATAAAATGTTTGAATGCCGCCAATACCGCTTCCGAATATTACTCCGATTTTATTTTTCTCTTCTTCGGAAAGTGATTCAGGTTTAAGATCACTATCATCAACAGCTTGTTTTGCAGCAACAAGAGCATATTGAGCAAATGGGTCTAATCTTCTGGCGGTTTTCCTGTCCAGAAAATTTCCAACATCAAAGCCTTTTAATTCACAGGCAAATTTTGTATCAACTTTTGATGTATCAAATTGTTTTATCGTTGCAGAACCACTTTTTGATTCCATCATTGCATTCCAAAAATCATTTACAGTTAATCCGATAGGAGTTAAAGCACCAAGTCCGGTTATAACAACCCGTCTGTCACGATTAGCCATTTGTTCCTCTTTTTATGTTAGAAAATTGTTTCTTTGGATATTTTTAATTTGCTAAAATAATGAAAAATGTTTTAAGCTTAATTATAGTTTGATAGTTGAAATAGATTTATTTGACAACAATTTTTTGCTAAAACTTACCGGAAGTTAATCTAAAAACCTTCCACTCTTCAAATGATTCTGCTCCGATTTTTTTATATGATTAAATTGCTGATACATTCCAATTCAATACAGACCGCACAACTCTTACTTAATCACTTTCTTTTGCAATTGATATAAACTTATTTAATCAGTATCGAATGGTAAATCTTCCATCAATATATCTCTTATCTTATCAAACGATATCTCTGCAGTTATTTCTCCCATTGCATAAGGACCGATTTCGTAAGGATCAAATTGTAAGACTAAAGCGCCCGGAATTATATAAAAATCCTGATCTTCAGGAATAATGATCTCGTTTTCAAACAATCCTGCTTCAAATAAAGAATTAGCCTGATATTTTTCCAATATTGTTTCTTCACACTCATAAGCTAAAAGGTCAAGCTTACCCTGCTGAATAATATCTGTGAGTGAGAGGAACGAGCCATCAGAAAGATTAATATTATATCCAACAGCAAAATAATTTCCGTGCGCTCCGCCTGAATATTGATAATGTTTTAATATAATACTTACAAAACCTTTTGAATTATAAACAACATCAAAGCCCGTTTCAAAACTATACTGAATAGTGTAATTATAATCAGAAAGTGAATTAGTATCAGATACAATTTCATTGTACCAGGCAATTGACTGTTTGAACTCATCTTCAAGCACATTGTTTATTTTATTTATAACTTCAGAATTATCAGGATTAAGAATAAAAGGATAATCAATATTTATCCATGCAGTGCTATCGCTGTTGCTGTTTGAATAATTTCTGCTTTCAATGATTACGGAATCATCAGATTTATAAGAACTTAAAACAGGATATGTGATAGAACTAAAAGCAAAAATTGATAATATTATTAATAAAGATTTCATGTTATTTGAACCTTTCAGAATTCCTGGGTTAAGATTTTTTTAATTTATTTTTTTCAATTAGTTTATTTATTCTTAAAATAATTTCAGCAAATATATAACCAAATAAAGATCCGATTAAAGCTCCGGCTAAAATATCTGAAGGATAGTGTAATCCAAGATACACCCGTGAAACTGAAACAAGAAAAGCAGTTGAAAATAATACCCATTTAAGATTTGGAAATAAACGCCAAAAGAACACTGCTGCTGCAAAATTATTTAATGCGTGATTAGATGGAAAAGAATAAGTACCGGTTGTTCCTATTGGCAAAATTACATCAGTTAAAACCGAAAACGGTCTTGGTCTGGCAACAATATCTTTCAGAACTCTGTAGCCAAGCTGATCGGTAGCAATTATAAGTAAAATCACGCCAATTACAGCCAGCTTTCCTTTTGTTCCGCCTTTAATAAAACTAAGGCTTAACAGAATCACATAAGTAATATACCAATTGTTTACGTTGGTTATTATCGAAAAAAATTTATCCAGAAATCCGGCTGATAAAGTGTGATTTATCAGATAAAATATTGTCAGGTCAATCGAATATAAAAAATCCATTTGAAAATATTTTTAATTTTTATAATCTTAAAATAGAAAGGATAAATCAATTTATCATAAAAATTATGTAGATTTGAAAAAACATTATGAGTAAAAAATGGAAAACAGCAAAACAGTTGTTGGTTTCATCTTTAACCCTAATATACCATTTCTGAAAGAGAGGTATAATCATATCAGAGAAGAAACAGGAAAATATTTGGTAACTCCGCTTAAAGTCATTGCTTTGATGGTGGCAATCTCCGGAATCTTTGCAATGATTTTTGAAGTGAGGCATTATTCTGAGTTTACTGTTCAGATATACTTTGTAAGATTATTAGCAACATTAGTTGCATTTTTAATATTAGTATTTCTTAATACAGAAAGGGCAATAAGATATACTATTCCTTTAGTTCATATTTTGTTGTTAACCATAATTGGTTCTTCTGGAATAATGATTTTGCTGATACCAAAATCTCTGATTGTGAATTCACAAATAGTTGGTTTGATGATTTTTACATCTGCAATGTTTTTGAATTGGGAGATAAAAAACCAGATTCTTGTAGCAATCTATTATAACATTGTTTTTGCGGTAGCAATTCTTTTTAACGACCAGAAGATTTATTTTCTTCCTAACATGTTCGAGTCACTGATTTTTGTTTTATTCCTTAGCTTGCTTTCAGTAATAGGAAGCGCAGTAAATTTCAGAATGCGTTTGGATGTTGCAAAGAATGCATTAAAGGTGGAAGAATCCGAAAAGAAATTCAGATCAATATTTGATAATTCTTCAGACGGCATTTTTCAATCAACACCCGAAGGTGATTTTATAACAGCAAATAATTCACTGGTTAAAATGTTTGGATACAGTAAACTTGAGGATTTGATTATAACTCGTGTTCCTGATTATTATAAAGATAAATCTGACAGGGAAAAATTATTAAAGATAGTGCAGCAATATGGTTTTGCAGAGAATTATATTTCCCGGATGCTCGATAAGGATAAAAATGAACTGATTGTAAGAATGAATGTAAAAGCAGTAAGAGATAATGGCTCGGATAAATTTTACCTTGAAGGAACTTTGCGCGATGTAACTGAAGAATTTAATTCATTGGAAAAAAGACGCAAAGCTGAAATTGAACTTAAAACTGAGAAAGAAAAATCGGATGCCCTTGCTAAAGAAGCATTGAAACTGAGTACAGCAAAAAGCCGCTTTCTTGCAAATATGAGTCACGAAATCCGAACTCCGATGAACGGTATAATTGGATTTTTAACTCTGATTGAAAATGAATCCTATGTTAACCAGGATGAGTTAAAACAGTTTATTCATAGTGCTAAAATATCTGCAGAGTCATTATTGGAAACAATTAATGCAGTTCTTGATCTTTCTAAAATTGAAGCTGGTAAGATAGAACTTGAAAACTTGAATTTTAATTTGAGAAAAATAATCAGTCAGGCAGTTTCTATTGTAACTCCGAAGTCCAAAGAAAAAAAATTATTGATACATACAGATATTCCGGAAGAACTTGATCTTAATTTTGCAGGCGATCCAACAAGAATTCGTCAAATCTATCTTAATCTTCTCAGCAATGCTGTTAAGTTTACTAATGATGGCGAAATCAGAATAAAGGTTACCGTTGAAGATACTGTTGATAATAAAGTTAAAATTAGTTCAGCAATTTTTGATTCAGGTATAGGAATTCCTGCTGACAAAATCAAAGAATTATTTAAACCTTTTTCTCAGGTAACAGGACTTGAAGGAAACAGTCTTGGCGGAACAGGATTAGGACTTGTTATCTGTAAAGAGTTCACAAATCTTATGGAAGGTGATATTTCAGTTAAGAGTATTGAAGGAAAAGGAAGCCAGTTTGATTTTCATATTTTTGTTAAAAAGCCCGGTATCGATACTGAGCAGTTAAATAAATTAAAATCCCAGGTAGATGAAGAATATCTTGATGAGATACAGTTTACTGATGCTGATATAAAAAAATATAGTACCAAAAGAAAAGGTTTTAAAATCCTTCTTGCTGAAGATAATCTTATTAATCAAAAGGTTGCAATAAGAACTCTGATATCTGCCGGTTATGAAGTTGATGCTGTGATGAATGGTGAGCAGGCAGTAAGAGCGTTTACTCAATTTGATTACAATCTAATTTTGATGGATATTCAAATGCCGGATGTTGACGGCTTTGAAGCAACCAAAATGATTCGTGCAATGAAAGAACCTAAAAACAAAGTGCCAATAATTGCAATAACTGCTCATGCATTAGTCGGTGACCGCGAAAGATGTATTGAAGCTGGTATGGATGAATATGTAGCAAAACCAATGGTTGCCCGACATATAATTAAACTTATCGACCATTTCCTGAAAATTGATTACTCAGATAACCAGAAACATATTGAAAATTTAAATGACAGCAGAATCTTTGATTTTAAAAGACTAAAACAAATAAATCTTGGTGAGGCTGTGTTTGAAAAAGATCTTTTAACAGATTATATAGCCGATGCTGAACATAAATTAGCTTTGCTGAAAGACAGCCTGTTATCTAAAGAAGTTTCAAAAATTATAGATTTGGCACATACTTTAAAAGGGTCAAGCTATTCAGTAGGTGCAAAACTGATCGGTGATGAAGCATTGGGAATTGAACTTTCTGCCAGGAATAATGATATTCCAAATGTTGAAGAAAGATTATTGAAATTATCCAAAGCAATTGAAGATACAAAACCTGTTATTAAAGACCGGCTGGGATAAGTTTGTAATCGGAGATTTAAAGTTTCAGATTGACCACATTGTCCCAATCCTGCCTTTTTGTAAGGCAGGATTTATCGGGACTAAATTAACTCACTTAAAATCTTTCATAACTTTTCTGATGATATCAAGAGCAAAATCAATTTCATCTTTAGTTATAACCAGAGGTGGTGCAAAACGGATTATATCACCGTGAGTTGGTTTTGCAAGCATTCCGTTTTCTTTTAACGCAACACAAACATCCCATGCAGTTTTACCATCTGAAGAAGGTTTTATAACGATTGCATTTAATAATCCCTTACCTCTTACAAGAGTGAGATTTTCAAATTCATCAACCATCTTCTGTACTTCTGCTCTGAAGTAATTACCGAGCTTGAAGGCATTATCAGCAAGCTTTTCTTCAATTAATACTTGTAAAGATGCGATAGCAACTTTGCTTGCCAAAGGATTTCCGCCAAAAGTTGATCCATGCTGCCCGGGTTTTATTGTAAGCATAATTTCGTCATTTGCTAAAGCTGCTGATACAGGCATTGTTCCGCCCGATAATGCTTTACCAAGAATTAAAATATCGGGTTTTACTGATTCATAATCTGATGCAAGCATCTTACCCGTTCTTGCCAAACCTGTTTGTACTTCATCACAAATAAGCAGAACATTTTTTGCTTTGCAAAGTTCCTGAACTTTTTTCAGAAAGCCATCATCAGGTACAAAAACACCTGCTTCACCTTGAATTGGCTCAACTAAAAATGCAGCTACATTCGGATCTTCCAAAGCTTTTTCTAATGCCTGAATTTTATTATAAGGAATTTTTATAAACCCGGGAACAAAAGGTCCGAATCCATCAAAAGAATCAGGATCTGTTGAAGCAGAAACAGCCATTATTGTTCTTCCATGAAAATTCTCGTTAGCAACAATAATTTTAGCTTCATACTTTTTTATTCCCTTTACATCATAAGCCCATCTGCGGGCAAGTTTAATAGCAGTTTCTACACCTTCAACGCCGGTGTTCATTGCCAATACTTTATCATAACCAAATAATCCGGTTATGTACTTTTCAAATTCGCCGAGAGCATTATTATAAAATGCACGTGATGTTAAAGTTAAAGTTTGTGCCTGTTCAACCATTGCATTTACTATTTTCGGATTGCAATGCCCCTGGTTAACAGCAGAATAAGCGGAAAGGAAGTCGAGATATTTTTTACCTTCAACATCCCAAACCCAAACTCCTTTTCCTTTTGCGATTACAACTTCAAGCGGGTGATAATTATGAGCGCCGTATTTATGCTCTAAGTCTATATAATATTGTGAGTTCATAAGTCTTCCAGTTTGTTCTAAATATTAAAATTTGTATTGAAAAGTTAGCCCTTATTGCAAGAATAACCAAACTAATTTCCCAAAGCCTGTTGACTTTTAAACTTATATTCCGTTCATTTAAAACAGAGTTGTAATAAAGTATTTCATTACGAGGTTTTTATGAAAAAGTTAGTACTAATCTTAGTTATTTTGCTTTGTGCTGTTATCTATTCACAAAGCAATCCTCAATGGATAATTTATAATACAGCAAATTCGGATGTGCCTTCTGATAATGTTAATGATATTGTTGTTGATGGTTTGAACAGAAAGTGGATTTCGTTTGGTGGTGCCGGAATACTTAAAATAGATAGTGCTTCCTGGACACTGTACAATACAGCCAATTCAAATATTCCTACAAATAGTTTTCAAACAATAAATGTTGATAATGATTTTAATTTTTGGGGCGGAATTGGAAGTTTGATAACAAAGTTTGACGGTGTTAATTGGTACGTTTATGGTACACCCGATACAATTCCTCCTGGTCACAGTATTTCATCAATTGTTTTCGATAGTCTAAACAATGTATGGCTCTTAAAAAATCTTAATGTATCTATTAGTTCACCTCATTATTTAATGCAATTTAAAGAAGACAGTATTTGGTCAACACATCTTTCGTTGGGATTAGCTAATGGTTATCGTCAGTTATTAATTGATGATCAATCTATTTGGATAGGCGACGGTGAAGGATTATACTTATTTGAAAATGATTCAGTGCATTATTTTCAACCGCAATACGGACCGGTTGGTTTATATACTACAGATATTAAAATAGATGCTTTGAATAATGTTTGGTTAGCAGTCGGTTTAGGTGGATGGGGCGGTTTAGTAAAATTTGATGGATCAAATTATTCTAGTTTTAATTATAGTGCAATCGCAATTGAATTTGATAAAGATGGTAATTTATGGGTAGGAACACACTCGTATTTTGAAGCTGCTGAATTATTAAAATTTGATGGAACAAACTGGACATCATATAATTCCACTAACTCGCAATTTCCGCAAACTTTTGGTATAAATGATTTAGCATTTGATAATTATGGCAATTTATGGATAGCGACGATGGATGCCGGATTAATTGTTTTTAACGAAAATGGAATTACTCCTGTCGAACTCATTTCTTTTGCATCATCTGTTATAGATAATGATGTAATTCTTAACTGGCAGACAGCAACAGAAACAAACAACTCAGGGTTTGAGATTCTTAAAAAGAAGTCAGGAGACAGAAGTCAGGAATCAGAATGGGAAAACATCGGATTTGTTCCCGGACACGGAACAACTACTGAAACACAACATTATTCTTTCACAGATAATCACGTTAATCCGGGAAAATATCAATACAGACTAAAGCAAATAGATTTTGATGGAACATTTGAGTATTCAAAAACAATTGAAGTTGAAGTGAACTCTCCAACGAAATTTTATTTAGAACAAAACTATCCAAATCCATTTAATCCTAGCACAAAAATAAAATTCAGCATTCCGCAAACGGACAGTCCCCTCCCGGGAGGGGCGAAGGGTGGGTTAGTTACATTAAAAGTTTACGATGTTTTAGGAAATGAAGTTGCAACATTGGTTAATGAATTCAAACCAGCAGGTACTTATGAGGTCAATTTCAACAGTAATTCTGACGAAGGTCAAAATCTCTCAAGCGGAATTTATTTCTATCAATTAAAAGCAGGCGACTTTGTTCAAACGAAAAAAATGATGCTGATGAAATAATATTTTATATATTTGTTTTCAAAAGAGTGTAAAATGCAAACCATTAAAGTTTCTCTGATAGTTTTTATTCTTTCGATTAATATTTATGCACAGTGGGAATGGGAAAATATAGGTCTTGCAGGTCCATATATTTATGATATAGAAATCGATAATAGTAATAATATTTATGTTGCAGCAGGAGGATTGTATAAATCAAGTGATAATGGTATTTCTTGGGAATTTAAGAACATTGGTGCTGTAGGAATTGAAATTGACCAAAACGGAATTATCTACATTGTAGGATTCACTTATGTCTTCAAATCAACGGACGGGGGTAATACTTTTTTTCAAATTGCACAGTCAATTCAAGCAGAAGAATTTTATGAGATAAAGATAATTTCCGATGGCACCTTGTTTCTAAGTACTTTTAGGGGGATTTACAAATCCTATGATGAAGGAATTTCATGGTTCCCAACTGGTTTTACTGGATTTGGTGCAATGGATATTGGAATGAACACGAATGGTACAATGTTTTTTGTAAATGGTTCATTAAGCTGGATGGGACTATATCGTTCGTCAGATCTTGGTAATACCTGGCAAGTTAACTATCCATTTTATTTATGGACTGCACTTGAATATTTAAATGATGGAAGTGTTCTTGCGGGATGTACAGGTGTTGGAACAAATAATGGTGGGCTTTATGTATCAACTGATGATGGAAATTCATGGGAAAACACAAACTCTTTTAATGATAATGATCTTAGTTTTCAAGATATTAAACTAGACAAAAATCAGGATTTATATGTTTCACTTAGAAGTTATAATCCAAATCAAAGAGGCATATTTCTATCTACCGACAATGGATATTATTGGATTTATGTTGGATTAAAAAATATTTTCGAGACTACCTGTTTAGCAATTGATTCAATGGGATATATATACGCTGGCAGCTCCTATGAAGGTATTTTCAGAACACCCGGTAGAACAACAATTCCAGTTGAATTATTTTCATTCACTGCATCAGTTCTTGAAAACAAAGTGGAATTAAACTGGTCAACCGCAACAGAAACAAACAACTCAGGGTTTGAGATTCTTAAAAAGAAGTCAGGAGACAGAAGTCAGGAATCAGAATGGGAAAATATCGGATTTGTTCCCGGACACGGAACAACAATTGAAACACAACATTATTCTTTCACAGATAATCACGTTAATCCGGGGAAATATCAATACAGACTAAAGCAAATAGATTTTGATGGAACATTTGAGTATTCAAAAACAATTGAAGTTGAAGTGAACTCTCCAACAAAATTTTATTTAGAACAAAACTATCCAAATCCATTTAATCCAAGCACAAAAATAAAATACAGCATTCCATCTGTCACTCTTCGACAGGCTCAGAGTGACAATTGGGTTACTCTAAAAGTTTACGATGTTTTAGGAAATGAAGTTGCAACATTGGTTAATGAATACAAACCAGCAGGTACTTATGAGGTCAATTTCAACAGTAATTCTGACGAAGGTCAAAATCTTTCAAGCGGAATTTATTTCTATCAATTAAAAGCAGGCGACTTTGTTCAATCGAAAAAAATGATGTATTTAAAATAAGCTCAAGGGTCGTACAAACTGTCCGATCCCTGTTTTATTTTTTTTCAATCTGTTTGTTAAGATTGTTAACTCACAAAAAATTAAAATCACATCAATCATCCCCTAAAATTTTGTATTTTTACACTTAGTAATTAACTCCAAAGTGAAAAATGAATAAACTTAATCAGCAGCAAATCAATTCTAATTT
>JAVEUY010000062.1:0-10150 GCA_034005315.1 Ignavibacteriaceae bacterium
CACCGATTGGGATGATGAGTTTCTTGGATTGTGATGATGTAAGCCATAAAGCTGAAATGAGAAAACTTATTGGTGAAACTGAACATAGAGGAAAAGGTTATGCAAAAGAAGCAACTTTATTATGGATTAAATACGGCTTTGGAAATCTGGGCTTGAAAAAAATTTATATTCATACAATTGAAAACAGTATCAGAAATATTACTATCAACAAAGAACTGGGCTTTGAAATAGAAGGTGTGTTAAGAAAAGAGTGTTTTGTTGATGAGAATTATTATGATATCCTGAGAATGAGTTTAATTATAGATTGATATAAGCTGCTTAATTATTTTAACTGACAATACTGAACCGGCTATTTTTTATTTTATTTATTCTCCTGCCTCATCTCTATTGGAATTATTTTTTTTGCAGCGGAAGAAGAACCAAATTCAGAAAAGACATTTTCATGTTTACTCACCGGGATTATAATTAACAATGTTCGCATTATACATCTTTTAATTGCTGCTATTTTACATAATGAAAAAACTGAACATTTTAAAAATATATAATTGTAAAAAGTACCGGTTAGTTGTATCGATAAAACTATAAATTTATTTAACAGCTTAAAATTATCTGTTAATTTGTTTGGTAATAAATTATTTTTGAATAAGAATCAGCGTGATTCTTTAACATAAAACATTTTGTAAATAAGTTCCGAAAGGACTTTAATGAAAAAAACAGTTGCAATACTTATATCGCTTTCTCTCATTATCTGTTCGCAAATAGCTGACGGACAGGATTTTAAACAAGCAGGAGAGAATGCTGCTGCATTTACATCTTCCAATCTGCCAATAGTTGTAATTGATACACACGGACAGGTTATACCGGATGAAGAAAAAATAACAGCAGATATGGGTATAATTTATAATGGACCCGGAGTCAGAAATAATCTTACAGATCCTTTTAATAATTACAATGGAAAAATCGGGATTGAAATAAGAGGTTCAACTTCACAAATGTTTCCGAAAAAACAGTACGCAGTTGAAACAAGAGATATAAGCGGTGAGGATTCATCTGTTTCATTGCTCGGTTTTCCGAAAGAAAGCGACTGGATATTATTTGCACCATATAATGATAAAAGCTTAATGAGAGATGTTTTAGCTTATAAGATTTCGGGTATGCTTGGAAGATATGCAAGCAGATCAATGTATTGTGAATTGATATTAAACGGAGATTACAGGGGTGTGTATGTGCTATTAGAAAAAGTAAAACGTGATGCAAACAGAGTTAATATTAAAAAACTGGAGTCTGGTGATATAAGCGGAGATGCTCTAACCGGAGGATATATAATAAAAACAGATAAAACAGACGGAGAAGATAATGACGGTTGGTATTCAGGTTATCGTCCATATCCCGGATCTTCAAAAAGAATTTTTTATCAGTATCATTATCCAAAACCTAAAAACATTGTTCAACAGCAAAAAGATTATATTCAAAATAAAATCTATCAGTATGAAACGATGATGAATAATAGCGTAAATATTTCTGATACTGCAGCAGGTTATCCCAAATACCTGGATGTAAATTCTTTTGTTGATTTTATTCTTGCAAATGAGTTTGCCAAAAATGTTGATGCTTACAGGTTAAGCACTTATTTATTTAAAGACAGAGACAGCAGAAATCCGAAAATATTTGCTGGTCCGGTTTGGGATTTTAATTTAGCTTTTGGTAATGCTGATTATTATAACGGATGGACAACTGTTGGCTGGGAACTGGAATATTTAACCAACTATCAGAATATACCCGGGAATGAAAATTTTTTTACACCATTTTGGTGGAGAAAACTTTTTGATGATCAAAACTTTCAGAATAAAGTTTATGCACGTTGGCAGCAGACGAAAGTAAATGTATTTAACACACAGGTAGTTCATAATCTGATTGATTCGCTTGTTGTTCTTTTAGATGAAGCTAAAACAAGAAACTTTGCCAAATGGTCTGTGCTTGGTGTTTGGGTTTGGCCTAATTATTATGTCGGGCAAACATATACTGATGAAATCAATTATCTTAAAAACTGGGTATCAGCCCGTTTGGATTGGATGGATAATAATATGATAGGCGAACCAACTTCTGTTAATCAGGAAAATAATTTGCTGCCGGAAAAATTTCTTCTTGAACAAAACTATCCAAATCCTTTTAATCCTTCTACTAAAATAAAATTCACAATTCCTGATGTCACCCTAAGCGGAGTCGAAGGGTCATTAGTTACTTTAAAAATTTATGATGTGCTTGGGAATGAAGTTGCAACACTTGTTGATGAATATAAACCCGCAGGAATTTATGAAGCAGAATTTTCTATCAAAGACGGATATGTTTCCGGCAGAAGAGTTTCCGGTTTATCCGGCGGTGTATATTTTTATCAGTTAAAAGCAGGTCCATTTACGGAAACAAAGAAATTAATTCTGATGAAATAAGTTTGCGGATTAAAATTACCTCACATTATTTTTTTTCAGCAACTATTACAATTGATTTAACCATTTAAAATTAAAAAGGCACGGTTTCCCGTGCCTTTAATAAAACAAACCACATCCTCTGTAGGTCAGATATAATGATTATTACTTCATTAACATCATCTTATTGGTTTGAGTAAAGTTACCTGCAGTCATTTTGTAGATATACATACCGCTGGCAAGATTACTTCCGTCAAAATCAACATTGTATGTTCCTGCAGGAACAAAATCATTTACTAATTCCGTAATTAACTCACCTGTTATTGAATAAACAGAAATAGTTACTTTGGAATCAAACGGAATTGTATAGTTGATTTTTGTTGTCGGGTTAAACGGGTTCGGATAATTCTGACTTAAACTAAATGAATTAGGCAGTGTACCGTTTATTTCAACTACTTGTGAGTATGTGAATGAACCATCAAGATCAACAAGTTTTAATCTGTATTTTAAAAGCTGACCGCTGACATTTTCATCTACAAATCTGTAATCAATTCTTTTAGTTGAATTGCCTGCTGCACTTATGCTGCCTATTGAATTCCATTCAGATCCGTCTGATATTTTTTCAATATCAAAATGACTGCTGTTCAATTCAGAAGCAGTAGTCCAGGCGAGGATAACTGAATTTTTATCAAGTGATGCAGTAAATGAAGCTAACTCAACAGGAATTGGCAGTGATGCTTCATCTGAACCTTTATAAGGTGAAGTAGCGCTTCTGGTATCACCATCTATATCAATTGTAATCTCTGAAATCGGAGTTCCGACGAGATCAACATCTCCATTAGATGATCCTGCTAAGTGTAAATCTGTTGCTGAAACAAAATTAACAACTTTACTTACTGAATTAAGATCCTGTGTGGTTGCCTGCCAGGAATTAAGATCAGGATAATTTGTTCCCTGATAACTAACTAATACTTGATCAGATAGAAGTACATTGTAATCTGAACTCAAAGTTGTCGTCATAGGAGCATTTAATCCGATTGCAGCCGAACCTGCATTACCTGTGTGGTTATTTATAATTATATTATTTAACAGATCTAAATTAACTGAACCTGTTCCATTAGTATGATTACCAATGCCGTAACTAACAAGCGAAGAACCCATTTCGTTTACCACGATTGTATTATGATAAACTTTTAGATTACCCATAACCTGTGCAGAACGCAAACCAATTCCGTAAACATTGCGTGTTTCATCCTGAGCACCAACGTTTACCATATTATTAAATACATTTATAACATCAGAAGATGTGTTACCGTTTCCGGCAAAGGCAATCCCGATTAAATACGAACTGGCATTGATTGTTTTTTCCAGACAATCGATATAGTTCTCTCTAATATTAATAGTACCGTTAGCACCGGTAATATATATAGCATGATTATAAGCATCAGTTGCTCCGGCTGTAGTTGGAAGTACATATATTTTATTACCAATAATATCAGAGTCAACCAGATATAAAGTAGCAACGCCACGCGTTCCACAATATATTTCATTATTAATTAAAGTAAACTGATTTGGTGCTGTACTTCCCCATGGTGCTATACCATCACGTCTTACAGGTTTCTCGGGTGTTCCGATCTGACAGTTTTCAACATTTAATCCCCAAACATCATTCTTATCATTAACTACAATACCATATCTGAAGTTAAGCGCTACATCAAAGATGTTTTTTATGATTAAGTTTTTAATTGTTACTGAATCGGCATTTGAAGTATTTAAACCAAATGGAACTCTTGCATCATTTGTTTCAGTTGTAACAATTAAATTTTGAGTGGAAGAACCATTATTACTTCCGTCAAAAGTAACATGACCTCTGTCAAAGCCGATCATCTGGCTGCCATTACCTTTATCGGCACCAGGTACAACTATTAAAACAACATTTCTGCCGGTAGCTGGTTTTACAACTACATTGTTAATATCTGATAAGTCAGCATTGAAAGTAAAAGATGCTTCTCGTAAAGTGTCAGCATCAAGTAAGAAATTTACTGTACCTGTAGCTCCATTGATATTTAATGATGAAACTGCATCAAAAATTGTCGGGAAACCTTGTGGATTAGCTCCTTTTGGAATGTAGTAATCACCAGCCAATGGAGTTCTTAAATCGATCTGGTATGCACCAAATCCATTATTAGTACTTAAAACATAAACATTAAGTGTAAAGTCATTTACACGTTCAATGGAAACATCACCTAAGCCGCCGGCACCTGTTGTTCCCAGTGTAGTTGTTTGTGCATATAAAACTGCAGAGCTTGGTACACCGCCAGGAACTCTGATAATTTTTGCATTTTCAAATCCAGTTCCTAAAGCGTTTGCAACTACAATTTCGTCACCAGCAAAGCTTCCAAAATATCTTATTGCACTTCCTCCAGTTCCAAGTACACCGCTTGGAATAGAGCCAATTAAAGTACCGGTATCTGTATGTTTGGAGGCAAAGGTACCTTGAGAGTTCCAATAAAACGAACCATCGCTTAATGGACCCACAGCAGCACTTGATGCAGAAGCGGGGCTACCCATATCTACTGTTTGTGAAGTAAAAGTTGCTCCATTATCAGTAGTTGTAAATTTATGGATCAAACCTGAATTAGCAGTTGCATCTGGTGCCCAGATAATTATTGAGTTATCAGCAGTAGAACCTGTTACAGTTATTTTATCTCCAAGTCTTTGACCGGTTGCATCAAAATTTATTACTTCCACCGGAGCGGCAGTTTCGCTATCATATCTGTAAACTTTAAAAAATCCGCCACCAGCTAAATTACAAACAAAGATTTTCCCATCTGTGGAAACTTCCACATCGTTTATCGCGAGAGTGCCGCCAGATATACCGGTAATATCAAGATTACCAACTGAATCTCCGGTAGCTGCATCAAATATAAATATCTGCAATCCTCCGACAGAGGCATGTCTGTTTGCAACAAATAATCTATGGTTTGATCCGATTTGCCCGTAAGCAAGTCCCCTTGTGGTACTACCGTTTTCCCAGGATGGCAAAGTTCCTGCGTTAGCGGATTTTTCCCATAAAGTGGTAACCTGAGAGTAGCCTAAACTTATTGCAAAGACTACGGCTAAAAAAGTAAAAATAGTTTTTCGCATATTTTCCTCATAGAATAGTTTATGAAATTGTATGAATTATGAAGGTACATTTAGGTTCTGTTTTGGTTTCTAATAGTTCAAATTAGTTGTTTGCAACATAAGTAATTTTGTCATATAAATCCACTGAAAGGCTTGTTTTATTATTATTAGCAGAGCTTGAAACATAATTAATATTTTATTATTACAGAAAAATACACTTACCCATTGATATTGGTTTCTTAATGAAAAGTAAATCATTCGTTTTTAAGAAAATATTTTGAGTATAAAATTGTTGAACTTAGAATCAGATAATCTTAACTTGACTCCGGTAAAAACAAACATTCGAGAAATGCTATGCCTGAATACAAATTAAACATAAACAAAAAGAATTATGATGTAACCGTTGAAGCCGGAACTCCTTTGCTCTGGGTATTAAGAGATAATCTTAATCTTACGGGAACAAAATATAGCTGCGGTGAAGGTCTTTGCGGTTCCTGTACGGTTCATATTGATGGTAAAACAGAAAGATCGTGTATTGTTTCTGTTGAAGAAGCAGTTGATAAAAAAATTACGACTATTGAAGGATTAGCTGAAAATCCTGATCATCCTGTTTTTAAAACCTGGATTGATCTTGAAGTTTCACAATGCGGTTACTGTCAACCGGGTCAGATAATGACTCTTGCAGCAATGCTTGATTCTGATTCAAAACCTTCACGTAAGGAAATTGATAACACAATGTCCACAGTTCTTTGCAGATGCGGTACTTATCACCGGATTAGAAAAGCCATTGATAAAATTGTAGAGGAGAAGCAGTAATGAGTGATTATAATAAGCAAACAAGAAGAAAATTTATTAAGGTTGTTGGATTAAGCGGCGGTGGTCTGATTCTAGCTTCATTTATTCCGTTTAGTAATATTTTAACAAATGCAGGTGATGATCCTAAAATATTTTCACCAAGTGTTTTTCTGAAAATAGATTCAGATGGTATTGTGACAATTGTTTTTCATAGATCTGAAATGGGGCAGGGTGTTAAAACTGCATTACCAATGCTTGTTGCCGAAGAACTTGAAGTTGATTGGGAAAAAATAATTATTGAACAGTCTGATGCTGATAAAAAATATGGAAATCAGGCAACCGGCGGAAGTACTAGTGTCAGAAGAAACTGGGAACCTTTGCGTATTGCCGGTGCAACTGCAAAAGAGATGCTGATTCTTGCTGCTGCTAATAAGTGGAATACAAGTGTTTCTGATTGTTATGCTGAAAAAGGTTTTGTTATAAACAAATCTAATGGGGAAAAATATTCTTATGGCGAGTTAGCAGAAGATGCTGCAAAACTGCCTGTTCCAACTGATGTAAAATTAAAAGATCCAAAAGATTATAAGCTGATCGGTAAAAGAGTTCACCGGGTTGATACGCCTGATAAAATTCATGGTAAAGCAATTTTTGGAATTGATGTTGTTGTTCCGGGAATGTTTTATGCTGCATTAAGTCGCTGTCCTGCGTTTGGCGGAAAAGTAAAAAACTTTGATGCAGCCGATGCCAAATCAATGCCGGGTATTATTGATGTTGTTAAAATATCTAACGGAGTTGCAGTAATTGCCGATTCGACCTGGCATGCTTTCAAAGGCAGAGATGCTTTAAAGATTGAATGGGATCTTGGACCTTATGCTAACGTAACAACAGAAGATATCAGAAATGAAATGCTGAAGCACGTTAATAATGAAGGAACTAAGATTGAAAATCGTGGTAATATAAAAACAAATATTGATGGTGAAATAAAACTTGATGCTGTTTATGAAGTTCCTTTTATCACACATGCTCCAATGGAGCCGATGAACTGTGTGGCAAAATATCAAAACGGAAAAGCAGAAATCTGGGCTCCTACACAGAATGCTCAGGACGCACAAAACGAAGTAGCAAAAGCTTTGGGTATTTCTCAAAGCGATGTTATTGTACATATTATTTTAATGGGCGGTGGATTTGGAAGAAGACTTGTAAACGATTATGCAGTTGAAGCAGCAGAGATTTCCAAAGCTTGTGGTAAAACAATCAAACTTACCTGGACTCGTGAAGAAGATATGAAATTCGGATTTTTCCGTCCGCCAAGCATGAGTGTTCTTAAAGGCTCTGTTACAAAAGATGGAAAGCCGGAAAAATTTTATCATCACGTAATAGCTCCATCAATATCACAAATGCGTTTTAATAAAAACCTTACAGTAGAAAAATCTGATATCGCTGAAGGTACAGTTAACTTGCAGTATCAAATACCGAATTTGAAAATAACAGGAACCTTAATTCCGACTCACGTTCCTATTTCATGGTGGCGTGCTGTTTATAATTCTCAAAATCCTTTTGCAGTAGAATCTTTTATTGATGAAATGGCTTATGCTGCAAATAAAGATCCGTATTTATTCAGAAAGGAAATGCTGCCGTCTGATTCAAGATTAGCTGATGTTATGAATGTTGCTGTTGAAAAAGCAGGCTGGAGTAATAAATTGCCAAACGGTAAAGGGAGAGGAATCGCTATATCTACCGGGTATGAAAGTTATTGTGCGCAAATTGCTGAAGTAACTGTAAAAGATAATAAACTAAAGATCGACCGGTATATAGCAGTTATTGATTGTGGAATTGTAGTTAATCCTGATACAGTTGAAGCACAATTAGAAGGTGCAATTGTGTTTGCACTTTCAGCAGCTTTAAAAAGTGAGATTACAATTCAGAAGGGTGGTGTTAAAGAAAGTAACTTTGATGATTATCCAATGTTAGCTTATGATGAAACACCCGTTATTGAAACATATTATATAAAAAATACTTATAAGGTCGGCGGAGTTGGAGAAGTTGGAATTGCAGCTTGTGCACCTGCATTAACAAATGCAATTTTTGCAGCTACAGGAAAAAGAATAAGACGATTACCTGTAAAATTAATTTAATTATAAAAGAAATAAGTAAGTATTTTTAATCAATCAGGACGCTGCTTTCAGAATAGTAAAAGTACCAGGATTAGCTAAGAGGAATTTCAGAAATGTTTATCTATTCTTTAACATAAACAGATTTTGGTACAGATGTTTTTTAATTAATCTTTGGATAGTAAAAAAAATTTTATAATGCAGATAGATTCGATTAAAACAATTTTACTTGTCATTACATCATTGTTGATACTTTACTCTCTTTTATTTAAGCAAAAATTGCCCGCAAAAAAAATTAAGTTTCTTGTTTCATCATTAGTAATTAATCTTATCTTACTGCTGATAATTGTAATTAAGCTGCATCACTTCTTACGATTAGAATTTGGAATACCAAATACTTTATTATACTTTTTTGTAGCAATCCTTTTCATATTATATTTCTATAATTTTAGACTTGAGATATTAAAAACTAATTTCATTTTGTTACTTTTCTCAATTAGTTTCATATCACTGGCAGTGATTCATGATTTATTAACAGACGGAAGGATAATTTCTTATACGGTATCGGATTTGATAGAAGAATTATTAAGAATTACAGGAATCGGATTCTGGTCACTTTATTATTTTCTATATATTTTAAAACTTAGGAATACCTGAAAATGCACTCCTCAAATAATTTCTGGGCAAATTTAAAATCTTTTGCAGATAACATTGCTCTTATTGATACTGCAAATAAACAATCATTAACATACAAAGAATTGGATGATGAATCTGATTCGATATCTGAAAAAATAAAATTACCATATAAGGGATTAGCTTTCTTATTTACTACTAATAAACCTGAATCTGTTGTTTTATATATAGCATTGCTTAAATCCGGTAATGCGGTTTTACTTCTTGATGAAAAACTTAAAGAAGAAATAAGAACCGGCTTGATAAATAATTATAAACCGGATTTTATTATTTCAGCAAGTTCGATTTCATCTTCAGGTTACAAAAATTATCTGGAATATCACTCACTTCATTTCTTAAAGAAGGAAAACAATGATCAGCCAAATGAAATATTTTCTGAGCTTTCAGTTCTTCTTTCAACCTCAGGAACTACTGGTTCACCAAAACTTGTTAAGTTAGCTTACAGAAATATCCAGTCAAATGCTGATTCAATTGCAGAGTATCTGAACATTGATGAAAATGAAAGACCAATTACAACACTTCCGTTTAATTATTCATTTGGTCTTTCAATAATCAATAGTCATCTTCTGAAAGGTTCTGCAATTATTTTAACAGAACAAACAGTTTTCTTCAGAGATTTCTGGAATCTGTTCAATGAATATAAATGTACTTCATTTGCAGGAGTGCCATATACATATACAATGCTTAAAAGAATAGGTTTTGAAAAACTTAATCTTCCATCATTAAATTATTTTACTCAGGCTGGCGGTAAGCTTAGTGAAGAGTTTATAAAGTTTTTTAACGATTACGCAATTAACAGTAATAAAAAATTTTTTGTTATGTACGGACAGACTGAAGCTACTGCAAGAATAACCTATGTACCTGCCGAAAAATTAAGCGGAAAGATTGGTTCAATCGGAATATCTATTCCGGGCGGTGAATTAAAAATAATGAACGATGGTATTGAGATACCAAAACCAAATGAAGTCGGAGAAATTGTTTATAAATTAGATAATGTAATTC
>JAVEUY010000063.1:0-10148 GCA_034005315.1 Ignavibacteriaceae bacterium
GTCCATGAGATTTCGCTGCCAATGTTGAAGCGCTCATTATTATCATTAAGATGAGTTCCTTCAGCAGCTAAAGTAAGAAGGTAATCTTCTGATTGAAGTACAGATTCGCTGCCTCCGATAACATCCATTGAAAGCCCTGCTCTGAAAATTAATGGCAGCGGATATTCCTGAGTTGCTAATCTTGCATCCGGATTGTAATTACCGCTAAAAGCCTGGTTTATATCTGCAATGGTAATCAGGTCTCGTCCATCGAGCTGCATTGTACCGCCAAAATTTGAAATTGCCATACCAATTACAAGATTATGAAATCCGGTTCTGAGATAAGAACCGATATCGAAAGTAAATGAAGATGCCTGAACATTATATAAATTTTGTACAACATACTTTACGGAGACACCAACAGCAAATCTGTCTGTTAATTGTCTTGCATAAGATAATCCGATTGATAAATCCCTTACATCATAAAATATTCCTGTTCCCTCCGGATTTGAAACAGTTGTAACTTCCTGCTCACCTGTGTTAAGCATTATTGCTTGTACGGCAATAAAATCTGAATAAGAAATTGGAAAAACTATTCCTGCATAATCGTGAGAAATATCTGCAAACCATTCTGTATGTGTAAAGCCAATAATTGGTCGGTCAAGATTTGCTATCCCGGCAGGATTCCAATAAATGGTACTTATATCATTAGCAACAGCAGTAAACGAGCCGCCCATTCCCATAGCTCTGGCACCAACTCCGATTTTAAGAAATTGTGCTGCTGCAGTACCAACCTTTGAAAAACCTCCTGCAAAAACAGATACAGGAAAAATCACTAACATTATTATTATTAATTTCTTCATAAACTAAACCTAAAAGTTCAACTAAAGTGGTAATTTATTTTATCACTAAAAATTTTCCAACGTGCTGTGTTTTGTCAGGCAGCGTAACAACAAACACGTAAAGTCCGTAAGCAATGTACTGGTCGTTGTATGTTCTCAGATCCCAAAAATCAAATCCTCTGTTGTCGTTATGATAAATCTCATTAATAAAATCACCTGCAACAGTATAGATTGAAATTTTGCATTCGTTCGGAAGATTATTGAACATCAGTCTTTTACCAAACTGTGATGTTTCAAATTCATTAGAGACGATGTATGGATCAGGAACAGCTCGTATCTTATTTAAATCAATATTATTTAAATCTGTATATCCAACTTTTTTAGTTGAGAATTCATACTTGATTTCTTTTCTGAATGGTTTAAATGTTTTTATTGTAAACTGATCACCTTGAGTTGGAGCAATAGCAATCTGATGTACAGTATTTCCATCACCATTTATATAAGTATCCGGCTGATTGTTCGTTCGTAATACCAAACCTGTTAGTGTGGTATCATTTGTAACAGGATCAATCTCATACCGTTCAAAATTCAGCATATCAGGATATCTTTCATAAAATCCAAAACTACCGGGAGAATATGCACTGCCGCCAGGTATTAAATCCCATCCAAGCGGACTATAATAAAACCGTCTGTATTCATCCCATGGTGCTCTGACAGCAAACTCAATCAATATTGTATTTTGGCTTACATCAACCGGATTATTTGGATCGGTAACTACTTCAACCTTTAAAGGCAAATGATAGACAATTGTGTCATACAAAATACCTGTAAAGTAATCATAAAGTTTTGCATTCAAACCATTGATTGTATCAATTGTAATTCTGTAATCATCAATCGTATAAACTTCTTCCTGTGCTGTCTGAAGATCACCGATGTATTTTGGAATTGGTTTTGTTGACCACTGAAATGTTGAAGTATCTTCATTTACTAAAGTCCATCCCTGAAATGCCACACCTGAAGGTGTATTTATAGCAGTTAATCTGAATCCATCCGTAACAGGAAGGTTGTCTTTAGAATCGTCTGAAAACAAATGATGATCCAGAAGAATAGTTGTATCGCGTGTAACGGAATTAATCCTGTAAAGATTAAGACCAAGCACATAATTTGTATCAGAGTCAATAACTTCCAGAGTAGAATCAACAAATGTAACAACATAATCATCACCGGTGATTGAATCAGGTTCAATAATTTCTATTGAAACAAATCCCTGGCAAACACCTCCGATTGGAGGGAATGAACCTTCCGGTGTTAAAGTAGGAGAAAAATCAGGCGGCTGAAAATTCTGAGGTCTTACTCCGGGAATAACAGAAACAGTATTGCTTTCTAAAATTGAACTTCCGAGAGGAGACTGATATGATTGTTCCAAACTATCAGGATTCTGATTTCCTTTATCATAAGCAGTAACGCAATACCAATACTCCACACCGTTTAATAAATTTTTATCAGTGTAAGTATGTTTAATTCCGGTATCGTCTCCAAGCCATTGATTAAAAGCCGGGTCAGGTCCTTTAATACCATCAATCAAATCAAAAATTTTAATCGGTTTATATCCGATTACTTTTCCAAATTGATCGGTAATTGGAGTTCCCCAGGTTTTGCCAAGATTATCGCTTCTGTAAATTTTATAACCCTCAAAATCCTTTTTACCTGTTAAAGCATCTTTAGAATCTTCGGCTGCAGAATCCCAAAATAATTTTACTTCTTTATCGCCGGCAACAGCTCTTACAATAGGAGATTTCGGCGGTCCGGAACCCTGGAAAGCTCTTTCAGATAATTGCTGCAGAGTTCTAAGATTACTCATTAGATTTGTTGTATCAGGCTGGTTTGGGATTGTGCCGGAATTTCCCATAACTAATCCTACTGCCGAGTTAACACTTTCACCGGGGTTTAGTGTAAAAGGTCCGGTCATAATAAAATAGTTAATTGCAGCACCATCAGGAAAATATTTTATTAAGCTGTCGGGATTAGTTGTATCCATACGCCGGTCAGAGCCATGAAAATATGCTGATGGGACCATCAGGTTAGGATGGTTTGGATTGCTGCTGATAATTGCCCACATTTCTTCATCCATTTTTGGAGCAAACTCTCTGCTGAAATAATGGAAATCTGTTACACCCATATTTTTAGGAGTTTCCAGAATGTTTAGTCCAACTATTCCTAATTCTGCGGGATCACTTGCCCAGGCACCGTCTTTAGTATTATTAATATCATATACATAAACAAAATCTCCGTTTTGATTTTGGTCATCCGGATTTGCATCAATGATATTTATATAATCTGCATTATCAAAATCAGGTCTGAAAATTGCATAATAGCCCAGGTAAACACTATCCAATATATTGTTACTTGTATTCCGGACAGTATAACTCCAGATTAACATATCTTCTGCGTAAGGTCTTCCATAAGAGTAAGCAGTTTGCTCAACTTCAATTCCTAAAGGACCTTGAGGATTAGAATTTTCCTTATCATCAAAGACACAATAAATATCTCTGTCAGAAACAAATTCCCCTGTAACTTCATTTCCAAAGTTTGGTGAATCAGGATCAATATCAATCCGATAATGACCAGGCCAATGTCGTTCATTAGGAGTTTCAACCCAGTTTCCGGTGTTATCAAAATATCCTTTTGGCCATGTTTCCGGATTATCGCTTAGAGCAAGAAATGGTGTTTCATCAGGTGGAGCGGCTTTAATATCACCGGAGTATAGTTTTCCTCTCGAACCATCTTTTGGTGCCCAGTCATATTTATCTGTTGAACCGCCTGTTACTGATGTAATTACATTACCTTTAGAAGCAACTATCAATCCTAAGCCATAACAATATTGTATTACATCAGAAGCATCTTTTGGCCAATGGATTGATTCGTTAAAGTATTCATGAAAGTTGGATAAAATACCATAATTGCCAAGGTAATTTGTTACCTGTCCTCTATCCATAATACCCAAACCGCGCTCTGTGCTGGAAGTTACTTTTGTTAACTTTTTTAATTGTTCGGGTTTAAGATTCTTATGACAACTGATGCAGTCATTTTGAGCATACAGAGTTATAGAAGACAAACTTACAATTAAGGATAAAAATAATATCTTAATTAAAACTCTATGCATAAAAAATTCTCCGGTTACCATATTATTTGTATTCCAGTAGTAATAGCACGTGGCGGACCTACATTAGCAGGATTATGATTTGCATCTGGTGATGATCCAACTAAACCGGGTTCGCCGCTATCAAACGGTTTTCCGGTACGTGAATATACAAACAGCACATTTTCATTATTTAATAAATTAGTAATCTCCCAGAACCAGGCAATTGAAAAAAACGAAACAGGAAATTGTTTTTGTAATCTGAAATCAAGCGAAGATGTCCATGGTTTCCTTTCTGAATTTATATCAATCCTTACTGTAGGATCTACATAAGGTGTATAAGGTAAACCACTGCTTGCCCTGAAAATAAAATTGAAATTAAGATCGGAAAGAATTCCATGATCCTTTGGAACATAGAAGCTGAAGTTTGCTGCAAAATTATGACGTTGATCAAAGTCTAAGAAATATTCCTGATGCGGAATTTCTTCCTGAGTGTATGCATTAAGATATCCACTGAGCGGCTGCGAATTATTTCCTTTAGCGATCATATAAGTGTAATCCACTGAGCCTGAAAAATAATCTGAGAATCTTTTTTTAAGAGTGAAGTCAATGCCTTTAACACTTGCATAATCCGAATTGTAAAAGATAACATAATCTCTTGAGAGATAACTTACCTGAAGTGTTGAAAGTAAATCAGTAATATCTTTATACCATGCAGTTATATCAAAAGCCCAGTTATCACCAAGCTGATGTTTTAGTCCAGCCTCAAATGAAATAGTTTTCTGAGCTTTAACGGTTGGATTTCCGATCAATGGCAGCGAGGTAGATAAATCTTTCTTTATGTTATAGTAAAGAGCATTGTAATTAGGGTTCTGGAAAAAATGTCCGTAAGCAAAATGCAAAACAGATTGATCAGTTATAGGAAATGCTAATCCGACTCTTGGGCTAAATGCATATTGCGGTTCCACAGCAGTTTCTGTTGAAGGAATAAAATTATTGTTCTCATCAAATTCACCAAAACGTCTGACATCAGGCCACATTGTTGCTTCAGGATTTATATAGTCCAGTCTTACTCCAACATTTACAATCAGATAATCGTATTCAATTTTATCCTGAATATACGCAGAAAACTCTGCAGGTGATTTTGAATAGATATCTTTAAAATTAGCACCTGAAGGCCAGGGCGCAGATTCTTCATGAACATCAATTTGATGTTTTATAATTTCCAGTCCGCTTTTAAATTGATGATAATTATTAGCTTGCCAGGTTGCATCAACCTTTCCTCTGTATGTTAAAGTTCTGTTATCAGCATATCTTGAATCATCACCATCAACATAAAAATATACTGATTCACCGGTTCTGCCGATTATATAATCCTCTGGATTTTTATTACCTACTTGTGTTAAAGCGGTGTTTTCAAATCTTGATAAGTTTACAGTATAAAATAAACTTTGATTGACAGTATGTGTTGCATTTAAAATTTGTCTGTTCAATTTAGTTGTAGTATGTGTCTGATGATCGCTTCTGTATTTCCATGGATGACTGTAGCCTTGTTGTTTTGTATTTGTAAATTGGCTTGACAATCCAAATTTGAGTGTTGGAGAAACAAAATAAGTCAGCTTGCCAAAACCATCAACAGAAGTATTATAACCATGCGGCAGATAACTATCTTTATTAAGAGAATAACCTGAAAGGAAGAAAGTTAAATCAGGTAAAACAGGACCGCTTAATGAAGCTCTTAATTGTCCGGGGATTCCAATCCATGCTTCATCAAGCACACTTGTTTCTTTGTATTCATACAAATCCTGCACACCAGAAAAAGCATTTACTTTTCTGTACTTTGATTTTTCCAAAGTCGGAGTTGTGTATTCCACTCTCCCTTTGAAATTGTTACCGCCGTCCTGAGTTGTAATATTAACAATGCCTGACATTGCGTCACCGTATTCAGCATTAAAAGTTCCGCTTATAATGACCATCTGGTTAATGGCATCTTTATTAAAATTATTATTTGTTTCCCTGTAAAGCGGGTCCTCCATCCTTACACCATCTATCATATAGGAAATTTCAGAAGTTCTGCCGCCTCTAACATGAAGATCACCATTTGCATCGAGTGTAAATCCTGCTTTAGTTGTCAGAATTTCTGTAATACTATTGACAGGCATATTTACAATTTCGTCGAATGTAACAATAGCTTGTTTGGAAGTTTCGTCTAATTGAACCAGTGGGCGTTCAGCAGTTACAACAATATCTCCTTCAAGTTCAAAAGAAGCAGCTTCAAGATTAAAATCAATTTGCGTAGTTAGGTCAGCAATTATTTGAACATTATCTACAGTAATGCTTCTATAACCGACCATTGATGCTTTGACCTGGTATTTACCCGGGTTGATATTAATTATAAAATATTGACCATTAATATCGCTTGCTGCACCGATAGTTGATCCAACAATTACAATGTTGCATCCGGGAATCGGTTCACCTGTAGCAGCATCTCTTACAACGCCGGATATTTTTCCTGTTGTACCAGCTTGTAATTGAGATACTGATGAAAAAAATGAAGCAAACAAAACTAAAACAAATAATTTACATATTCGTTTAACTGATATGTATCTTCTTACATTTAATGTCATTTTAACTGTTGAGTTTTTTTAATTATATTTTTTATAAAAGTAAGGTGCTGACTTTACCCGCCAGCACCCGTCTTTTAATTAATCCCTTTATGTAAAAAGAACAGGAATAACTATTTAAGCATTAACATTTTTTTGCTTATAGCTGCATTCTTTGAATGCAGTGAATAGATATATATACCTGATCTCACTTGATTTCCGGCATCATTTAAACCATTCCAGGTTACATTATATTGCCCGGCTGACTGATATTGAGAAACAAGTGTTTTAACTCTTGCACCAAGAACATCATAAATTATCAGTGAAACATTTCCTGCTTCTTTTATATTATAAATAATACTGGTTGAAGGGTTGAAAGGATTAGGATAGTTCTGAGCTAAATAAAATTCTTCAGGTACAGTAAAATCATATTTATCGTCAACCGATGTTGTTGCCTGAAGCTGTTTTACTACAATATTATCAAAGTATCCTGGGATACCCTGATCGCTTTGTTGAAATGCATATAAACCGAAACTTCCTGATGTATTTCTGTTAGAAGTAGTATCAACTATAGGACAGCCGGCTAAAAGTTGTCCATCGAAGTAACACCAGAAACTGGTTTCATTCTCACTTGTATTTCTAACCTCTATTTTCATCTTATGCCAGCCGGAAACAGTTGGAAATAATCCCGGATTATCTACACCTTTAAAATCTTTATTAAATAAAGGAAGAAATGTATTCGGATCAGATCTACGACCTGAGAAATTAATTCTGTCATTAGCATCAAAATCTGCTCTTAGTTTATAAAAATCTTTAAGAGTTGTATCAGCATAAACAACTAATCCTGTATAAGCAGATAAAGGTTCGTTAACATAACAATAAACATCAGCTTCAATAGAATAGTTAACTAAAGAAGTAGCACCATTAAGAGCAGTAGCAGAGCCTGTATAAGATCCATCAGAATCCTGTAAATGGCCCATAAAATTACCACCGCCGGTCAAAGCAGAAGGAGCATTAGCCATAGGAGCAGCAACTACGGTTTCTTCAGGTAAACCAGTGCTTGGATTTGGATAAAAATACCATCCTGCATTTGCTGTTCCGCTTTCGAAATCCTCAGAATAAATTATAGGAGCCAGCTCTTCAACTACAATATTATCAAAGTACCCGGGGATGCCCTGATCGCTTTGTTGAAATGCATATAAACCGAAACTTCCTGATGTATTTCTGTTAGAAGTAGTATCAACTATAGGACAGCCGGCTAAAAGTTGTCCATCGAAGTAACACCAGAAACTGGTTTCATTCTCACTTGTATTTCTAACCTCTATTTTCATCTTATGCCAGCCGGAAACAGTTGGAAATAATCCCGGATTATCTACACCTTTAAAATCTTTATTAAATAAAGGAAGAAATGTATTCGGATCAGATCTACGACCTGAGAAATTAATTCTGTCATTAGCATCAAAATCTGCTCTTAGTTTATAAAAATCTTTAAGAGTTGTATCAGCATAAACAACTAATCCTGTATAAGCAGATAAAGGTTCGTTAACATAACAATAAACATCAGCTTCAATAGAATAGTTAACTAAAGAAGTAGCACCATTAAGAGCAGTAGCAGAGCCTGTATAAGATCCATCAGAATCCTGTAAATGGCCCATAAAATTACCACCGCCGGTCAAAGCAGAAGGAGCATTAGCCATGGGAGCAGCAACTACAGTTTCTTCAGGTAAACCAGTGCTTGGATTTGGATAAAAATACCATCCTGCATTTGCTGTTCCGCTTTCGAAATCCTCACTGTAAATTACCTGGGCAAAGAACTCAGTAGAAATAAATAACACAAAAAGTATAGAGAAAAGTAAAATAGTACTTCTCTGCATAGTAGCCTCCGATTTATTAAATAGTTTAAACAATAATATTAAAATTTATTCTTCGTGTCAATTAAAACAATTATACAATGCATTACCGCACATTAACTTATCAATAGTGTAACCCTGACACGATCAGGTTAGTTATTGTCTGTTCATAATTCTGTTAACAATTAGTTAAAGTTTAATGTATGAGCAGCAAAAAAATATAAAGAATAAACAACAATGCCTATATAAAAAATCTGCCCGGAAACTTAGTGTGTGTTGCTAAAGACAACTAATTTATTACCTGAAGCTTTAACGGGTAACCAGAATCCAGGGGTATTGGGAATCTATTCCAAAAAAATAATTTGTAAGTTTATTTTTTAATGAACCCGGATTAAAAAGAATTTCATATCTGAAGTATCTGAACTCATCCATTGTGTGGTGAAAATAAAATGGAGCCATTTCCGGTGATCCGATATAAGTAAAATACTTTAATGATTTATTTTTATTTAGCATTAATTCATTGTTATTATAAAATAACGTATCGATTATATGCACCTCTCCATAAGTTTTGGAAATCAATAAAAGTTCTTTTAATAATTTATCAAGCTCTTTAAAATATGATAAAGAAGAATTAAGAATTATAATATTAAAAGTATCTGTAGGAAGAGATGATTTAGAAATATCACCATGAATAAAATGAACATTTTCGTAGTTAAAAAGTCTGGCAGCTTTTTCAAGCTCTGTCGTTACTATATCTATCCCGAAATATTCGTGATCTGATTCTTTAGCTAGCTGACCTATTAGCCATCCGTTGCCGCAGCCAACATCAAGGATATTTAGTCTTTTACTTTTCTTTGAGAGATAATCTCTTAATCTCAAAAATGACCGGGTTCGGATTTCCCATTCGGATTTATGAGGATTTCTTTCTGAAGCATAAGGCAGAAGTCTTATCTCTTCGTCACTATAAACTTTTTTTGCTTTTTTTAGATATGTGGAAAATAGTTTTTCTAAAGACGGATCAACATCAGGTAACTGAATTATACCATTTGAATTTTTTTTATTCTTTAAATCATCAAGTAACATTTTAAATAATATATATCTTTTATGTAAAGATATGAATGATATTTAAGAATAAATGCATCAAAAAGTATCTTATAAATATCAACCGGGCAGGAAAACAGAAATCATTTCTGTATTTTTATATATCAGATTTGGAAAAATTTCTATCCTGAAAAAGAAAGAGAGGAGTAATGGAGAAATTATTATTATTAGGTGCTGAGGCTATTGCCCAGGGCGCAATTGACGGGGGAATGTCTGGTATTTATGCATATCCCGGAACCCCTTCCACTGAAATAACCGAATATGTTCAGAACAATAAAATTGCAATTGAAAGAAATCTGCACAGACTTTGGTCTGCAAACGAAAAAACAGCAATGGAAGCCGGACTTGGAATGAGTTATGCCGGTAAACGTGCAATGGTTTGTATGAAACACGTTGGATTAAATGTTGCTGCTGATGCTTTTATTAACTCTGCAATAACAGGAGTTAATGGTGGTTTAATTGTAACCGTTGCTGATGATCCTTCAATGCATTCATCTCAGAATGAACAGGATTCACGTTTCTTCGGAAAATTCGCAATGATACCAATCCTTGAACCTGTAAATCAGCAGGAAGCTTATGAAATGGCTTATGAAGGATTTGAATTATCAGAGAAATTAAAAGTTCCTGTTTTGTT
>JAVEUY010000064.1:0-9920 GCA_034005315.1 Ignavibacteriaceae bacterium
GGAAGCAGTGATCAAAATCTTGTTTTGCTTAATGGTATTACTTTATATGCTCCTTTTCATTCTCTTGGTTTGTTCAGTTCGATAGAACCTGATATGATAAATTCAATTGAGTTTTTTAAAGGCGGGTTTACTTCTGAATATTCGGGCAGACTTTCTTCTGTTTTTAATGTGCTTACAAAAGATGGTAACAAAAACGCATTTAATGCATCTGCCAGTGCAAGTTTTTTAACCGGTAAAGGAATGATTCAGGGACCGATTCCAAATGGTTCTTTTATGGTTTCAGGAAGATTCAGTTATTCAGATAAAATTCTGAAAAATTTTTTAGATCAGAAAACTGTTCCTGTAAATTTTTATGATATAGCTGCAAAATTAAATTATTCAAGTCCGGATATTTTTAATAATGCAAAGTTCAGTTTATTTACATTTAATACTGATGACAAAATAAAATATTCAGATCCGTTAAGAGAATCATATTCCTGGAAAAATAATTTATTGGGATTTGAATGGCTGCAGGTTTATGATGCTCCGGTATTTTCCAGACTCGGAATATCATTAAGCAAATTTGAAGGAAAGATAATCCCTAACGGAAGTAATTTAAAACCTCTTGTTAACAATCTTAATGATGTTACTATATCTTTCGATTTAAATGCAGTCTTCAGCAGCAAAGATCAAATTGATGCAGGGCTGTTAATAAAACTATTGGATGCGGAATTGCGTTTGGAAAACAGAAGTGGAATAGAATCTGATATATCAAGATTCACTGGTAATATAAGTGTATTTGCAAAATATAAATTATTAAGATTTGATAATTTTGGTCTTGATATAGGATCAAGAATTAATGTTTCAGGATTAAATACTAATTCATCCGGTAAATTAGAACCAAGAGTCAGTATTACTTATAATCCATTCGGAGATTTAATTATTAAAGGCTCGGCGGGAATGTATTTGCAGGAGATGACTACGATTTCTGATGAAGATGAAATCATCTCTGTTTTTGATCCCTGGATTATAATCCCTGATTATCTGAATCCTGCTACCGGCTACAGCTTCTCAGGCGGCATTCAGTATAATTTTTCTTCAAGTTCAAGTTTTCAGATTGAGGCTTACAGACGGGTTTCAAATAATACTCCGGTTTTAAATGATAAAAAATATTTTAACACCGATCCTGATCTGATAGAAGGCAGCCAGGAATCTTACGGCTGGGAATTTTCTTACGATATAACTGAAGCCGGTTTTAATTTATCTGCAGCTTACTCCTTAAGCTGGGCTTATAAAGAAATTGATGGATATATCTATTATCCGAAATACGATACAAGACATGCAGGCAATTTAATGTTTAGTTATAATCCGGGGGCAGGATGGAATTTAACTTCAATCTGGTCAGTTTATTCAGGTTTGCCGTTTACTGAAATAATTTCTTACTACGATAAATATAATGTTGCAAATCCGTTTGAGGTTGTGCCTGGCAGTTCAGCTTATGTTCCTTACCTTATTCTTGCTGATAAAAATTTAGGCAGGCTTCCATCTTATCACAGATTAGATCTTAGCTTATCAAAAAAAATTTCGATAGCATCATCTTTAATTACAATAAGTCTTGATGCAATAAATGTTTATAACAGAAATAATATTTTCTATTATGAACGGGATACCGGAAGAAGAGTTAATATGCTGCCATTTTTATTAACCGGAACAGTGAAGATCGAAATATGAAATACTTACGAATAATAATTTTATTAAATATTGTTTTATCATTTTCAGGTTGTGATGATTCATTTAATCCTTACACAGACTTCAAAGAAAAATATTCTTTGGTCAGCATATTAAGATCTGATACTACTTTACAGATTGCAGCTATTACTAAAAATTATCTTGTAGAAAATAATAACGGTTCAACTCATAAATTGTTATTTGAGAAAAATGCAGATATAAGAATCTGGCATGGTGATTCGGTTTATAAATTAAGAGATACGATATTAGCTTCAGATGATGGACTGGATTCAATACAATACTACTACACACAGCAATTTTCAATCCTAACCGGAAAGAAAATTGAAATTGAAGCTTTACTTTCAAATGGAAAGAGACTTAAAGGAATTTCGGAAACTCCTGCTAAAACTGAATTTAAAAATACAAGTGAAGTAATAATTCCGCCTATCGGTAAAGATGTTGTTCAGATTTACTGGATACCGCCCGGGATACAGAATTTTTATAAAGCCCGTTTGAAAATGAAATGTGAATTTGTTGAAAACGGTATCAATAAAATTTTTTATAAGGAACTGCCAGTTTCAATTTCTGTCAGTGAAGGAAAACAATATGCTGTTTTTCCAAAAGCTTCCAGAGATAACTATGTTGTTTATGATCTTGATGCAATAAACTGGTATTTGCATGCATTATCTGATTCATTATCAGAACCCGGTAAATTCAGTATTCATCAAAATTTAGTTTTAGAGTTACTAACATTTGATGTTGAACTATCTCGTTATATTTCAATATCATCAAGCAGTATTGACAACTTTTCTGTTAGATTTGATGACGGTGATTATTCAAATATCACTGGCGGACTTGGGATATTCGGTTCGCAGATTAAAACAAATTATCTGAAACTGAAGTTTATTGAAAGTTATATAAGAAGCTTTAAGTTTAATTTTATTTTTGATCTAAAGTAAAATAATTATGCTGTTAAACCGATTAAGAATTTATTTATCATCTGTTATAGTTTTGCTGTTGTTGTCAAACTGTGATAAAGATGTATCTGTAAGCCCGGATGAGCCGCAGCCGTTTACCGGAAAAATAATCGTTAATTCCGAGCCAGCAGGATTTTCAATTTATTTAAACAACAAAAATTCCGGCTATAAAACTCCTGACAGTTTAATATTTATGGATCCCGGTAATTATCAAATAACTTTAAAGAAAAAATATTTCAGGGATACATCAGTTGTAATTTACCTGGATGAAAATCAGGAAATGTTATTAAATATTGATCTACTGAAAAATAATGCTATGTATGGTAGTCTTAATATTTTTAGTGTTCCAGCCGGAGCTGCAATTTATATAAACGATTCTTTAACTCAGAAAGTTACTCCTTATACATTTTCTCATTTACTGCCAGGCGAGTATAATATTAAATTAACTTATCCTCAGTTCCGCTCAATATCATTCGATGTATCGGTAACAAGCAGTCAAACAAGCTCTTATTCAAAGTCTTTACAGGATACATCATTGTGGGTTGATTACCAGGTATCAAACTCCGGATTGACAAGTAATATACTTAGTAGTATTGCAGTAGATAATTTCGGAAATAAATGGATAGGCTCGATGGATAAAGGATTAATAAAATATGATGATGTTGAATTTGTAAATTATAATACAGCTAATTCCGGGATCCCGGGCAACAGAGTTTTAACTGTTGAAGTTGATCAGTTCAATATTGTATGGGTAGGAACTCAAAATGGAATTGGCAGATTTGACGGAACAAACTGGACGGTTTATAACACAAGTAATTCCGCTCTGCGCTCAAACGAAATATTTACTATAAAGGTTGATCAGCAAAATACTCTCTGGGTTGGAGCATCTACAGGTCTTTATAAATTTGACAGTAATTTATGGAGTGTCTTTAATGATTCTTCCTTATCAATCTGGGCAAATGATATCGAATTAGATAATGGAAATATCTGGATTGCAACCAATGACGGTGCAGTAAGATTTAATAACGGAGAATTTCAGTATTATGTGCAATCTGTATATAACTATCCTACAAAAATCATTTCATCAGTTGCTAAAGATATGACAGGTAATATTTGGTTCTGTCATAAAAACTCAGGCTTATTAAGAAATGGAGTTTCATATTTTAACGGATCACAGTTTACTAATATTTTCACAGGATCAGCTTCCAATTCAATTAATCATATCAGTGTTGATATGTTTAATAGTAAATGGATATCAACAAATGAAGGACTGGTAAATATAAGCAGCAATAATAGTATGGTGATTTACAACAGATCTAATTCTTTTATCAGTTCAGATTTAATTTCTTCTTCTGCAATTGATAAGAACGGTGTTCTATGGGTTACTAATTCTTATAACGGACTAAATAAGTTTAAATTTAATTCAAATTAATTTTCACATTATTTTCTGAGGTAATATGAATTCAATTAAAATCATCCTGGTCATTATCTTTTTTCAGTTAAGTTTATTTGCACAGGATTCTGATCTTTTAACATGGTTAAAGAGTCAGACTGATATTGAAGTAGTAAATAAACATGATTCAAAAAATTTTTCTGAAGTGTATGAAATATTTATTACTCAGCCAATTGATCATAACAATCCCGACGGACCAAAATTTAAAGAGCAAATATTTTTGTCACATAGAGATAAAGATGAGCCGATGGTTATTGAACTTGACGGCTATGCAGTCGGTAACAGAGCAACGGAGTTAGCAAAAATACTGCAATGCAATCAGATTATGGTTGAGCATAGATATTTCGGCGAATCTGTTCCTGAGCCTTTTGACTGGCAGTATCTTACTATTGAACAAGCCGCAAATGACCATCACAGAATAATTGAATTGTTTAAACAATACTATTCTGGTAAATGGATTACAACCGGAATAAGCAAAGGAGGATCGTGTGTAATATTTCATCGCTACTTTTTTCCTGATGAAGTTGATGTATCTGTTCCGTATGTCGGTCCGTTAAATTATTCAATTGATGATAATCGTGTTTATGAATGGATTAAATCTGTTTCAACTCCGGAGTGCAGGGAAAAAGTTTTTAATTTTCAGAAATTGTGCTTTGAAAAAAGAGATATACTTTATCCGATGTTTTTGGAAAATGCTAAAAATAAAAACCTGACCTATGATATTGTTGGAAATGAGAAAGCTTATGAATATGCTGTTCTGGAATTTTCTTTTGCTTACTGGCAATGGAGTGATGGTGATTGTTCTAAGATTCCGGATGAAAATTCTTCTCTTGATGAAATATGGGAAGAGCTGTCAAATTACGGCGGTGTTACTTATTTTGATGATGCAAGTATAACAACAACTTATCCGTTCTTTTATCAGTGTTATACTGAGTTTGGATATTATGCTTATGAGATTACTCCATTTAAAGATTATATAAAATATGCGGATGGTCAAACTCCGTTTTTTATTCCGAAAGATTCAAATCCAACTTATGATCCGAGACTGCTAAAGAAGATAAACGATTGGGCTTCGAACAAGAGTGAAAATTTCATTTATATATATGGCGGTAATGATCCCTGGACTTCACCAGGTGTATGCTTAACCGGAAAGACGAATTCAATTAAAATGGTTTGTCCGGGCGGTTCTCATGGAACAAGAATAAAAAGTTTTTCTAAAAAAGATCAGGAAATTATTTATTCAAGATTGGAAGATTGGCTAGGAATACAAATCGAAAGATAAATTTATTTGAAATTGTTACGTCACCCTTAGCGAAGTCGAAGGGTGACAACAATTTATAAAAATTCTTGTTCTATTTTTTATTTAATAACTTATCAAGTTTTCTCTTTAACTCTTCTTTAGCTGGTTCAGCTTGATGAAAAATTGAATCAGCTTTTAGAAAATCAAAAACTCTTACATCATAAATTTCCGGTCTGATGTAAATATCCGGTTTAAGAAATTTTAATCTCTCTTTAATTATTGAGTTCTGCATTGTCTGATAAGTTGTAAAAACAGAATCGAATGTTGTAGGAAGTTCATCACCGTTTTTATTTATTAATGCTGTTACATCAATTGCAATTGTAATATCACACTTATCTTTAATTAAATCATACGGTAAGGGATTAACTGCTCCGCCGTCTATCAAAATTCTGTTTTTAATTTTTACAGGAGTAAACAATCCGGGCAGTGAGTAGCTTGCTTTAATCGGGTTTAATAAGTCTCCTTTATCAAACACAACTTCTTCTTTTTTCCAGTAATCAGTAGCTACAATTTTCAATGGAGTTTTTAATTCCTCAAACCTAGAGCACTTAAGATTAGTCTTCATGTAGTTCTGAAATTTCTCACCTTTTATAAAACCCGAACGAATGAATTGCGGATCAAACAAAGTAAACATTTTTACAATATCTGATTTAAGAAGGAATGTAAAAACCGAATCGCTTTTAGGATTGATTAATTGATTAAGAATCTCCTTCATCTCCTTTGAAGAAAAACCTGCTGCATAAAAAGCACCAACCACAGCACCAATACTAGAACCAGAAATAATTGAGGGTTTAACTCCTAATTCATCTAAAGCTTCAATCATCAATAGATAAGCAATACCACGAGCACCGCCCGCACCAAATGCAATTCCAACTCTCATTTGGAGTCCACCTTACAAGTTATCAGTGTAGTCCACTTTCGAAGTGGACTACACTTTGTAAAAAACTTATTAAGATAAGGAAACATATTTTGTTTTGCTTTCATAAAGTAAAAAGAAAGTGTAGTCCACCTTTGAGGTGGACTACACATTAAGGATAAAGTTAAATTTCTCCGCTTTGGTCATAGAAAAGAATTTAAATTCTTTTATTGTGGGGATATGAGCCAAAACAAAATCTTTATTTAGTAAAGCTCCGGATCGGAGATTGACATAATCCCTAAAACTCGAAAATTCCCAGTCTTCAAGATTTTTAACCAAGGCTTTTCTTAAAGGATTTTGATGAATATAATTTATAACATTTAAAATAGTTTTATCATCAATCAATTCCTTGGTTTTGTTGTGCTGCTGAAAAAGACTGCCAACTCTGGAGAGTGATTTGTTAATTGCTTTTGTGTAAGAACTTAAGAGCGTGCCAATGTTTTTTTTAAGCTGCATAATATCTGAGTCAGGTTTTACCTTAATAAGAAAATGAAAATGGTTTGGCATTAAACAGTAAGCTATAGTAATCAGATTGTCATCCAGATATTTTCTATACTTTGCCAAAAAATATAAATAGTTATCCCTGTTGCGAAATAATAATTCCTGATTGTTTGACCGGTTGTAGAAATGGTAATATTTGTTATGCTCTATTTTCATAATGATAATGTGTAGTCCACTTTAGAAGTGGACTACACTTGGAAAACTGAATCCAAAACGGTCCCATCAACCCATTTTACTATTGCAACAACTTTGTCTTTATTTATTTTTGGTTTTGCCGGAGCGCCGCCACAAATAACATCAATCTCTTTCTTTAATTCTTTTATATCAATTATTGGAATAGAAGAATTCTTCATAGCTTTTAGTAAATCTTTTCGCTTTGGATTTATGCAAAGTCCTCTTTCGGTTGCAATAACATCAATCAATTCACCAGGACCGCATATAGTTGTAACTTCATCAACGATAACAGGAATGCGGTCTCTGAAAGTGGGGATTGCAAGTATTGTGCATTTTGAAAAAAGACAATTCTGCCAGCCGCCGATTCCGTGCAGCAAATATCCATCTGAGTGAGTTACAACATTTGCATTAAAATTTATATCAACTTCTGTTGCACCAAGAATTGCAGCATCAACTATTGATGCGAAATTTCCTTTACCGTGAAAGTTATAGCTTGTAAAAGGAGATGTGTTTACGTGTCCGTAATTTTCTCTCATACTTCTAACACCTTCAAGATCAAAAGTCTGTCCATCAAGAATGTAATCTGTTAATCCTTCCTCAAGCATTTGAACAAGATATTTTGTTGAACCGCCGCGAATAAATCTAGCTTTAACATTTTTCTTTTTCATTCTTTCTTTCAGATAGACAGCAAATGCAAGTGTTGTTCCACCAGCACCTGCCTGAAATGAAAAACCGTCTTTCATTATTCCCGCTTCATCAAGAAACTGTGCAACATATTCTGCTATCAGTAAGCGATCAGGTGATTTTGTTACTTCGGTTGTTCCTGATACTATTTTAGCAGGATCACCAAGCGTTTCAACTTCAACTACATAATCAACATTGTTACCCTGAATCTGCCAAGGAACGCAGGGGAAGGGAACAAGATTATCTGTAACAACAATTACTCTGTCAGCATATTCAGAATCAGCAAGCGCAAATCCTAATAATCCGCAGGCAGATTTTCCGCGGTCACCGGTTGCATTCCCAAAAGTATCTGCAGTTGGTGCAGCGATTACAGCAATATCAATATGAACTTCACCATCCTGAATTGATTGATATCTACCGCCGTGTGATCGCAGAACTCCGACACCTTTCATTTTTCCTTCGGTTGTAAACTTGCCAAGCGGTCCGTTCATACTTCCTTCAATGTGATGAATTGTTCCGTCTTCAAGATATTTTATTAAATGCGAATGAACAGGAAAACTTGCAGAAGGGAACCAGCGGATATTTTTTATTCCCATTTCTTTTACAATGTCAAACAGCATATTTGTTAATACATCACCATTCCGTAAATGATGATGAGTTGAGATTGTCATCCCGTCTTTCAGTCCGGCTTTTTTAAGTGCAGTATTTAAATCCTTAACTACTTTATTGCCATCTGCAGGATAGTCTATGCATGTCCGGACAAGAGGTTTAGCTTTATTTCCTGTTGGCTTGTATTTATTTACTCCTTTAAAAGGAATTTGTGGTAATCCGTTTACTTCTGTCGGGACGAGTCGTCCTGCTGCGTTTTTTATTAGTTCCATTGTTAACTTTGCTTTTATTTAAGTAATTATTTAAGTTTGTAGTGGCTCGCTAAGGTGAAAGTCGGCTGCAAGCCGGGTGTAAATAGGGTTTATCTCTATTTACCTAGCCTTAAACGAGCTTTATTTTTTTTAAATCTAATTTGTTCTTATCACTATACCATTCACCATACTCTTTATTTCTTTTATCATCTAAATCCATTATTAAACGAAAATCACTCTGCACATAATCAAAAAATCTGGTTTCTCCTTTTTCATAAAATCCTTGTAATGCCCAAAGGTAATAATCTATTGCTTGTAATCCGTTTACTTCTGTCGGGACTAATCGTCCCGCTGCGTTTTTTATTAGTTTCATATTGTTCTATTGTTTAATTGTTAAACTGTTTTTTGTTTTACAATAAATGGCCTAATGACCAATGACTTATTTATTGACTAATGACAAAATTCTTTGTGCCCGCTTTACTACCGGCGGATCAATCATCTTGCTTCCAAGTGAAACGACACCGAGTCCTTTCTTCTCTGCTTCGTTAAATGCATCAACAATCTTTTTCGCCTTTTCAATTTCTTCAACAGTTGGAGCAAAAGCTTCGTGAACAACCTGAACCTGTCTTGGATGAATGCATCCTTTGCCTTCAAAGCCAAGCGATTTTGCTTCAAGAACACTTTGACGCAAACCTTCCATATCTGCAACATCGGAGAAGACTGTATCTATTGCCTGAATACCCGCAGCTTTAGCAGCGTTAATCAGCATCTGTCTTGCAAAAATACTTTCACGACCTTCGTTTGTTCTTTGCGTTCCGATATCGGCAGTGTAATCTTCAAGTCCGATTGCAAGCGAGCAAATATTTTTTGATGCAGTTGCAATCTCATAAGCCTTAATTACGCCAAGAGCACTTTCAATAATCGGCATAAAGAAAATCGGGTTTTGAACTTTATACTGCTTCTTAAGTTTTTCAACTTCTTTTTCAAGCTGATGAATTTGTTCTGCTGATTCACATTTCGGGACAAGAATTACATTTACATTATGCGGCACAATGTATTTAAGATCATCCAATCCTTTTGGAAGCTGATTGATACGAACCATTCTTTCTGTATTGTAAAAATCAACTGATCTTAATGCATTACGGACGAGCAGTTGTGCTGCATTTTTTTCTGCAGGAGCAACACTGTCTTCCAAATCTAAAATAATTCCATCGGGTGAATGGAGTCCGGCATTCACAAAAAACTTAGGCTCATTTCCGGGCAGATAAAGTCTGCTTCTTCTTAACTGATCCTTTTTTGTATTATAAAGATTCTTCTCATTAAATGTCAGAAGATATACTTTTTTGTT
>JAVEUY010000065.1:0-9834 GCA_034005315.1 Ignavibacteriaceae bacterium
AGTATTGTATCGGAACATGAAAAAGTGAAACGCCTGAGCGTTTTAATTTAAAATAGTATGGATTAATTAAAACTGAAAATCTTTTTAGCCATTTTAAATAATTATGTTTTTTTAATTTGATTTCATAAATGATAGTAAAATCATAAATAAAATAAGATAGTGCTAAACGAGTTTTATAAAAAAAAGCATTATTATCGATTATTTGGAAATATATCTTTGGATTAAGCGCTGACTCTCCTAGTAATTCTTTTACTTTAGGAGTTGTGAATATAACAATTGATTTAATTTTCTCAGTGGTAGTTAATAGATTAAGTATAGCCTTTGAATAAATATAAATACCACCAGCATTTATATTTGAGTGATGTATATAAAACCCAATTTTCATTTATTAAATTTCTTTTGCAGGAACACCGGCAACTCTAGTTTGGTCCATAACAGGTTTTCTAACAAGAGAAGCACCTCCTATTATTGTGTCGTTCCCAATTTTTATTTTTTCTAATATTTGTGCTCCGGTTCCTATGAGGTTACAATTACCTATCTCAACATTGCCAGATATTGAGCAGGTAGGATTAATAACATTATTGTCGGCAATGATAACATCGTGTCCAATAGTACAATTAAGATTAAACAAATTATTATTACCAATCCTGATGTTATTTGTAAAAATACAACCAGCAGTTAAAATATTTCCTTTGCCTAATGAATTAGTGTCACAATCAAATATGGCTGTAGGATGAATAATGTTTGGAAAATCAAAATAATCATATTTTGAGTATTCCAAAAATAATTTAGCACGGACTTTTGGTAATCCAATTGCAATAATAATTAAACAATTTTCCTTCTTATTAATTAACCAACTATCATCTCCCAATATCCTCCCATATAAAATTTCTTTGCCTATTTCTTCTTTATTATCAGAAATATATCCTAAAAAATTATATGTATTTTTTATATTATTTATTTGTTTTACAAGTTGGGCAATTTCTCTTGCTAATCCACTTGAACCGATAATATATAAATTTTTCATTGTTGTTTTATCCTAAAAAATATTTAAATAAAAGATTGATAATGTAATCAATATCATTTTCGTTAAGATCAGGATAGCTTGGAAGATTTATTCCTCTGCTTCCAAGATCTTCAGCAACAGGCAGGGAAAAGCCTTCTACAAAATACATCGGCATTAAATGAACAGGATGAAATGTTGGGCGGGTCTCTATTCCATTTAATCGAAGATGTTCTCTTACTTTTTCTCTTTCCAAAGAGTCTTTCAGGAGAATCGAAATCATCCAGAATGAATGCCTTACTTCTCCGACCTCTGAATGAAAAACTACTGGTAAACCTTTCAATTTCGATTCATACCATTTTGCAATTTGTATTTTCTTTTCAATTAGTTCATCAGCACGTTCTAATTGGGCAGAACCAATTGCTGCGCAGATGTTAGTCATTCTGTAATTATAACCAATTATATCGTGATAATATTCACGGTTTTTTGCTAAACCCTGACCTTTGAGATGTATTACCTTTTCAATCAATAATTGATCGTTTGTAACAACCATTCCACCTTCTCCGGTTGTTATGGTTTTATTTCCAAAAAAACTAAAGGTTGAAATATCACCAATTGTTCCAACGTGCTTGCTTTTATACAAGCTTCCAAAAGCTTCGGCACAATCTTCAACGATAAATAAATTATATCTATCAGCAATTTGCTTTATGGAATCCATTTCACAAGGTTGTCCATACAAATGGACTACCATAATTGCTTTTGTTTTTGAGGTAATTTTTTCTTCAATCTTATTTGGATCAATTTGCCAGGTTGTTAAATCTGAATCAACAAAAACCGGTTTTGCTTCAGTATATTTAATAGCATTTACAGAGGCGATGTAGGTGAATGATGGAACAATTACTTCGTCACCTTCACCAATTCCCAAAGCCAATAGTGCTAAATGAATTGCAACTGTGCCATTACATACTGCAGCCGAATATTTTATACCAATATATTCTGCAAATGAGTTTTCAAATTGAGTAATGAATTTGCCTTTAGAAGAAATCCAGGTCGAATTAAGACATTCCAGAACATTTTCTTTCTCTTTTTCGCCAAGTGATGGCTGATAAACAGGATATTTAAAACTCATTTATCTTTCCTAAGTGTTATTCCGATTACCGCAGTTTTTTTTATTTCATCAAATGAATTCAGTGTGTTAAAGTATCTTGAAATATAAAATGGATCTTTAACAGTTTCCAGCAGTCCAAAATTTTTCCATCGTTCCGAATATTTATCATAAAATCCATATTCATTTTCGCCAAAAATCTGCTGTTCTAAAATAGTGAAGTCAGTTATATTATTTAATAGCCTTTCTTCAATAGAAGATTCATCATACAAGCGCTGAAAGAAAAATTTATTGTTTGTTTTGCTGACATTAAGCCCATAAGTGTCATTATCTGTATATTCGATTTCAAAGGATTTTGAAACCGGAAAAGTCAAAATCAATATTCCATTCTTTTTAAGGACTCTCATCATTTCTTTAATTGCAATAATATCGCCATCATTATCAATATGTTCAATAACACTAATAGATATTACTAAATCAAAGGATTCATCGGGATAACTTAATTTTGTTGCATCGCCGCTTTCAATATTAAAATCATGTTTGTTTAATATCTTCTTAGAATATTTTTTAACCAGATTAAAATCATTTGCATCCGGATTTAGATAAGTATAATCGATGTTAAGATTTAGAGTGCAATAAAAACCAAAAAGATATGGTGAAGATATATCGAGAGCTTTCTTATTCGAGAGGGAATATTTTGTGATATTTTTTAAAGCAAAGTCATATTCGAAGTATCTAACAATAGAAACAGGGTTAAATAAAAGTTTTGGAGTAACTACTCCTTTAAATAACAATTTTCTGCTGATTGACTTTCCAAAATAATAAAAATCTTTTCCGGGCAAATTCTTTTTATTGGTTTTTAACCAGAAAAATTTTTCTTTTACAAATAAATAAGGAAATAATAGCTTACTTAGATTTTTATTCAATACTTTGACTAAAAAATTTTCTTAATGATAAGAAATATAATAAAGTATTATTGTATTGTTGTAAATAGACCTAAATTTTGCTAATTTAATTTAAGGATCGAGAACAAGTATTGATTTTCAAAGGAGAGTTCAAATGAAAACTTTGCAAATTGTAACTTTGTTTCTGTTATCTTTTACATCCATAAATTCTCAGTGGGTGCTACAAAATTCCGGAACTAATCAAAAATTTCTCACTGTTTTTTTTCTTGACCAAAATTATGGTTGGGCTGGTGGTGATGAAGGCTGTATCATTAAAACAACGAATGGTGGATTAAATTGGAATTACTATCCGATTGGAAACAGATTTACGGTACACTCAGTTTATTTTGTTGATTCATTAAAGGGTTGGGCTGCTCTTTACACATTTAATCCACAAAGAGCTGGATATATAATTGCAACTACAGATGGAGGGGTGAATTGGTTTTATCAGTATTACACAGCTGATTTTACATTACACCGGGTCCTATTTATAGATGAAAATTTTGGATGGGCAGCAGGCAGTAATGGTGTTTTTATTCGTACTTTAAACGGAGGTGCTAGCTGGCAAGGGTATTATATTTCTGATCAATGGATATGGGCTGTTTGTTTTATTAATCCAAATGTTGGTTGGTATGGTGATGGAAATTCAGGTTATATTGGAAAAACTATGGATGGCGGATTTACCTGGCAGTATTATTATGCACAATCTAATTCCAGTATTTTTGATATATATTTTGTTAATAACTCGATTGGATGGGCAGTTGGTGATTATGGTACAATCCTAAAAACACAAGACGGTGGGCTTACCTGGCAGCTACAAAGCTCCGGTACTTCGCTTCAGCTAAGAGATATAGATTTTGTTGATGAAAATATTGGTTGGGCTGTTGGCTTGAATGGAGCGATATTACATACAACTAACGGAGGATCAGATTGGTACCTTCAATCATCGGGAGTGTCTGATAATCTGTATGGTTTAAATATGTTTGACAATAACATTGGGTGGGTAGCCGGTGATATGGGGACAGTACTTTTTACTGATAATGGTGGTGGTGAAATTACTCCTGTCGAATTGGTTTCATTTACTGCTGAATATGACGATGGATCAATTAATCTTTCCTGGGTAACTGCTACTGAGGTTAATAATTTGGGTTTTGAAATTGAACGGAAAACTGAAACAGATAACTGGAGTAAAGTTGCATTTATTAAAGGTAATGGAACAACTACAGAAATAAAAAATTATTTTTATACAGATAATTTACAAGAATTAAATCCAAGTAAGTTATTTTATCGGCTTAAGCAAATAGATTCTGATGGATATTCTCATCTTTCCAAAGTAATTGAAGTAGATATTTCTTTACCGGTTAGTTTTAAGCTAGAGCAGAATTATCCGAATCCATTTAATCCAACAACAAAAATCAGATATAGAGTACCTGTTGGTTCAGATAAGGAAAAGCAATTATTAATTAAGTTAATAATATACGATACACTAGGAAATGAGGTAGCAACTTTGGTAAATGAACTAAAAGTACCGGGCTATTATGAAGTTGATTGGGATGCATCAAATCTTGCAAGCGGAGTTTATTTATATCAATTGCAATCAGAGTCAATTGTATTAACTAAAAAAATGATGCTGATGAGATAATATTGTTGTTTCCTCATTAAACCTTCGAGGTTATTGAAAACCTCGAAGGTTTTTTATGAATAACAAATAAAATTTTTGCGTGTAAAATTCTGACTGCTGACTTCTGTCTCCTTCTTTTAATTCCTTACACTGAGAGTCACTGAGTAACACAGAGTCTAACAGTTAAATCCTCGTTCCGATTTTGTCATTTAATAAAAATGATTAAGAACCAGTAAATGATTTTAAGAATGAAAAGTCCCCGGTTTGAATTCTTTTTTAAGCCATAAGCTTTTCTCTGGTCTGAAGCATAACTTCCTTAAAAGTTGTTAATTATCCTTAACATAAATTACAGTTGAATTCAATTTTAAATTAAAATAACCTCAGGATTTATTAACAGGTATTTATAAAAGAATTTAATATTTTAGAACCTGTAATTCATTATTAAAAGGAAAAACTTGCTTTTAAAAGACCATAACAAAACAGCAATGATCTACAAGGATCAAAAAGTTGATTACAATGAATTGATAAAGAACATAAATTCTTATTCAACACTTCTTCCCAAAAATAATTTGACTAAAGCAGCTATATTTTCTGAAAACAGATTTGAATGGGTTTATGCTTTTTATTCTGTCTGGATGAAAAAAGCAGTTGCAGTGCCAATTGATTTTATGTCATCTTCAGAGGATGTTGCTTTTATACTTAATGACTGCAAACCCGAAGTTGTTTTTTACTCATCCGGAACAAAAGAAGTACTTGAAAAAGCTATCGGACAATTGAATTATCAAATCGAAAAAATAAATCTTGATGAAATTAAAATTAATGATGCAGCATCCTTTTCTAATCTGCCTGAGCCTGACGCAAACGATACTGCAGTAATTATTTATACTTCAGGTACAACAGGTTCACCGAAAGGTGTTATGCTTTCCTACGATAATCTTCTTGTAAACATCGAAGCCGTTACTAATGATGTTAATATTTATAAAAGTGATGACAGATTATTGGTCCTTTTACCGCTTCATCATATTTTTCCGTTGATGGGAACAATGATAATTCCTTTGGGTGTTGGCGGTACAATTATTTTTTCTCCGTCTATGGCTTCAGAAGATATTATGGCAACCCTGCAGCAGGGCATTACAATTATTATAGGCGTACCTCGTTTATATAATCTTATCAGAAAAGGAATAAGAGATAAAATTGATAAAAGCGGAATTGCAAAACTACTGTTCAAAATTGCACAGAAGAAAAATTCATTAACATTTTCAAGAAAGATATTCGGATCAGTTCAACGGAAATTTGGAGGAAAGATTAAATATCTTGTAAGCGGCGGTGCTGCACTTGATAAAGAAGTTGCCAAAGATTATCTGACACTCGGATTTGAAATTCTTGAAGGATTTGGTATGACAGAGTGCGCGCCAATGATAACTTTTACAAGACCTGGAAAAGTTTTACCTGGTTCTGCCGGACAGCCGCTAAAAACAAATGAAGTAAAAGTTATTGACGGCGAAATTGTAAACCGCGGAAGAAATGTAATGAAAGGTTATTATAACCGTCCGGAAGAAACATCTGCAATTCTAAAAGATGGATGGCTTTATACAGGAGATCTCGGATATCTTGATGATGACAACAGAATCTTTATTACAGGAAGAAAGAAAGAAATAATAGTTTTATCAAACGGGAAAAATATTAATCCTGAAGAGGTTGAGGATAAAATATTAAGTATGAGTGAAGTGATAACTGAGATTGGTGTTTTTGAAAAATCGGATTTGCTGCATGCAGTTATTTATCCTGATTATCAAAAAGCTAAACAGCTCGGTATTGAAAATGTAGAAGAGATGATTAAGTGGGAAGTTATTGATAAATATAATCAATCAGTTACACCGTATAAAAAGGTAATGAAATTCAGTTTGATTAAAGAACCATTACCGCGAACAAGATTGCTGAAGTTAAAAAGATTTTTACTGCCTCAGCTTGAAATGATCTCTGAGGAAAAAATCGAAAATATTAATGAACCTGTATTTCAGGAATATGTTTTAATTAAAGAATTTCTGCAGCAGCAGAAAGAAATTACTATACGACCATCAGATCATTTGGAGATAGACCTCGGATTGGATTCGTTGGATAAAGTGAATCTTGGTGTTTACCTTGAATCTAACTTTGGAATAAAATATACAGAATCTGATCTGGTTGGATTTTCTAATGTTGTTAAGCTTGCTGAAAATGTTAAAGATAAAAAAACAAAATTGAGCATTGAGGCAATTGATTGGGGAAAAATATTCAGAGAGCATTTTAATCTTGACCTGCCTAAAAGCTGGTTTACTCATAATATAATGAAAAACAGTGCTAAGGTATTTCTTAAATTATATTTCAGATTAAAAGGCGAAGGATTAGAAAACATTCCTGAGGGTCCGTTTATTCTTGCACCAAATCATCAAAGCTTTTTTGACGGATTATTTGTTGCTGTTTTTTTGAAAAATGGATTAATGAAGCAGACTTATTTTTATGCGAAAGAAAAACACGTAAAAAGCAAGCTGCTGAAGTTTATAGCAAATAAACACAATGTAATAGTGATGGATCTTAATGATCTTAAAACTTCTCTGCAAAAACTTGCAGAAGTTTTAAAGCGCGGAAAAAACATTATCATCTTTCCGGAAGGAACAAGAACATTAAGCGGTGAGATTGGCGATTTTAAAAAAACTTTTGCTATTCTTAGTCGTGAACTAAATGTTCCGGTTGTTCCTGTAGCGATAAGAGGTGCTTATGATGCACTTCCAAGAGGAACACATTTTCCGAAACCGTGGAAGAAAATAAATGTTAAGTTTTTAAAACCAGTTAAGCCTGAAGATCATACTTATGATTCATTAAAAAACTTTGTAAAAGAAAAAGTATCTGAACAATTGACGAAAAAATAAATTAACAAATGAAAAAAATAGGCTTAATTCTTGTCCTGATTATAATTTTGCCTATAGCTTTTTTATTATATAATGAGCTTGTAAAGCTAAGCAAAGATGAAAAAGTGCTTGAAGAAATCTACAACAATCAGCTTCAGGCAATTCTCTTTTCAGTTAACCAATATTCGGAAGATGTTGTAAGAGCTTCTGTAAATAAAATCATATCCGGGGTTGAATCAGATAAAAATCAGAAATCTGTAAGTGATGTTCTGAGCCTGATAGTAAATGAAAATCGTAAGTTCAGTTTTATTTTCATTGCTGATAGTTTAGCGGATAATCATTTAAAATTCTTTTTTAGGAATGATTATACTTTTTTAAATACTGATTCATTAAACATATTTTATGTCCGCAACCTACTGCAGAACAAAGATCAAATACATAAATTATATGACTATCGGAATCAGGATTACAGAAAAATTGAACCTGTTAGTTTAGATGATTCTGCTGACCAGGCTTTATTGGTATTTGCAGGAACAGATAAATATCCTGAAAGAATTTATGGTGCAGTGATAAATCCCCGTGATTTTATTTCTGAAATTCTGTCCCCGCGTTTACAGGAAGTAGCAAAAAATGAATTTATAATTTCTGTTTTAAATCCTGTAACCGGTTATCAATATAACTCTACAAAAGATTTTGATAAGAAACCTGTTCAGGCTCAGAAACCATTATGGATATTCCCTGATTATAATCTTGGAATATCTCTCGTTGGAAAATCTGTTCAGGATCTTGTGCAAGAACGTGCAGTAAATAATTTTATTTTAATCGGAATATTATTTATTGCTTTAATCGCCGCTGTTTGGTTTGTTTACAGTGCAGTTAAAAAAGAACTGGAATTTGCTAAAGCAAAAGCTGATTTTGTTTCAAATGTTTCCCACGAACTTAGAACCCCGCTTTCTTTAATAAGTATGTTTGCAGAAACTCTTGAAATGAACCGCATTAAAACTGAAGAGAAGAAAAAAGAATATTATTCAATCATCAGTCGTGAGTCTAACCGTTTAGGAAGAATAGTAAATTCAATTCTTAACTTTTCTAAGATGGAAGCTGGTAAACGTAAGTTTAACTTTGCTGAAGAAGATCTGAATGAAATTGTTATCCAGATTTATCAGAATTACAGTTATCATCTTTATAATAAAGGATTTGATTTTGAATATGAACCTGGTATTGAAATTCCAAAAGTGATGGTCGATCGTGAAGCTGTTTCAGAGGCTGTAGTTAATCTTATTGACAACTCAGTTAAATACAGCACTGAAAATAAATTTATTAAAATTAATATCGGCATTGAAAATGATTTTGTATTCGTAGAGATTTCTGATAAAGGTATCGGAATATCAGATAAAGATCATAAAAAAGTATTTGATAAATTTTATCGTGTTTCTTCCGGACTTATCCATACTACCAAGGGCACAGGACTGGGACTTACTCTTGTTAAACAAATTATGGATGCACATAATGGAAAGATTGTTCTTCAAAGTAAATCAGGTGAAGGAAGCAGTTTTAAATTGATGTTTCCAGCAAGTTCTTATTTAAATATCGGAGACAAAGATGTCTAAAATATTAGTTGTTGATGATGAACAAAATATGAGAACCGGTTTAAAAGATAATCTTGAATTTGAAGGTTATTATGTTGAAACTGCAAATGATGGTGAAGAAGGATTAACGAAAATATTAATGAATAAATATAATCTTATAATCCTCGATGTGATGATGCCAAAAAAATCAGGTTTTGATGTTTGTAAGGAAGCCCGTAAAAATGGAATAACAACTCCGATTATTTTATTAACCGCAAAGGGAGAAGAAATTGATAAAGTTGTTGGATTAGAAATTGGTGCAGATGATTATGTTACCAAGCCATTCAGTTTAAGGGAATTACTTGCACGGGTAAAAGCAATTCTTCGCAGAAGTGATAATCTGAAAGCTGATAATGAAACGCAGGAAATAAAAATTGGTAAACTTGCAATTGATTTTAACAGCTATAAAGCCAGACTAAAAAATAAGGATGTGGCTATGTCTCACAAAGAATTTGAAATCTTACGTTATCTTTGGAAACACCGCAACGCAACAGTAAGCAGAGATGATCTGCTCACTGAAATATGGGGTTATGATGAAACGCTAACTACAAGAACGGTTGATAATTTTATTCTGAAGCTAAGGCAAAAAATTGAAAATGATACAAATCATCCGCAGGTAATATTAACTGTGCACGGTATCGGTTA
>JAVEUY010000066.1:0-9820 GCA_034005315.1 Ignavibacteriaceae bacterium
TTGCAAAATTTGAACAAATTCTTCCAGGATCAGCTGATCGAATACTAAAACAAGCTGAAGCTCAAACCAACCCTCGAATTGAGTTAGAAAAGAAAGTTGTTTCTGCTGATATTATTAAATCTTATCTTGGTTTAGTTTTCGGTTTTCTAATTGGTATTGTTGGTATACTTGGCGGAATATACTTAGCAACCCTTGGATTTGATGTTTATGGACCAATTCTAAGTGGCGGTTCTTTTGTGACTTTGGTTGTGGCATTCATTTATGGTACTAAATCACGCAGACAGGAAAGGGAACTAAAAATTGAAAAGATGATTAAATAAGACCTATCATTCTCTATTTCCTTCAACAATCTTAATCTCCTCTTCCGTTAAATCATATAATTTATAAACCAATTCATCTATCTGTTTATCGAGGATCTCGCATTTGCGTTGCAGATAGTTTTTGTCTCCTTCAGTTTTGGCTTGTTGTAGTTGTTTTTTTGCAGTGAGGATTTGAGAAACTAGAACATTTAATTTTTCACTTGTAATTTTTATTGGGAATGCGGATAGTTGTTTTATAGTGAACCAAGGATAAAGAGTATCAAAAATCGAATATTTATTTTTTATATACCAAGAGGCTAATCGTGATGTTAATATTCCAAGTAAAGTCATCAATAACGATTCATCATTGTTCTGAGTAATTAGAATATATATTGATTGATCAATCGCAACAGGTTCCTTGATATATGCACCAATTATTTTTTTACCTAGTATCTTTCGTAAAACAACTTTGGAATTATAAAAATACTCTGGCGTTCTAGGTTCCGCCAACCAGTCTCCGTATGATAAATATTTACCCGAATATTTATAATAGTAAAGGTTAATATCTTTTCCTTTAATCTCTGGTAAATATGTGTCGTCCTTTGGTTCAATAGAGTGATATGATTGTTCTTCTTTATCTTTCTTAGTTTGAAAACCACTTCTAAATTTTGATTTACCATAACCGTCTGTTCTGTATGCGTGAATTCCTCTATTTATTTTACAAAATGTTTTTAAAGATGAAGAATGATTTTCGATCTTAGCAATTAATTCATCAACGATCTTAGATTTGTTTGGATTAATAATTCCGTCTTCATTTGCAACTTTTGATTCTATTTTGTTGACAACTTCATACTTCTGAGGTTCATAGAATCTAATAACATCAAACGACATAGGTTTTTCATTAACGGAAATTAGCACAATCGAATTTTCTAAAGCTACTTTTGAAAATACAGGATAGTTAAAAACCACTAATTGTTCAATTCGATGTTTTAACAATAAATTTTCTCTCATTACCTTAAAGTAATCTGAATTAATCCAGGAATCTGAAATTATATATGAGAATTTACCTCTATCCTTAATTAATCTAAGTGCACGTTCAATGAAATAAACGTAATAATCTGTTTGGTACTGGTCAAATTTATAATGTTTAGCAAAGTAGTCTCTATATTCTTTTCCCGCAGAATATAAATACGGCGGATTTCCAACAATTGCATCAAAACCAACCTCTCCCTTTTGTTCACTCTCCTTGTTAAGGAGAGGGTTAGGGTGAGGTTTGAAAATATGAGGGAAGATGGTTTCAAAATCCATTGGTTTGAGTTTCAACTCATCGAACCCCACCCAACTCTCCCCTTTGTTAAACGGGAGGGCGAAGGACGGGTCAAGAATATCAGTGCCGATGAGCGAGTTACCGCAGACAATATTTTTATTAAGGTCAGGCAAAAGCTGTTCTTTAAACATTACCCAGCTATCGTTTGCAGTTGCGGTTGTTTCATCTTCAAGCAGTTTTAAGTAAAGAGAAAGCTGTGTTACTTCAACTGCCTGTTGGTCAATATCAACTCCGTAAACATTGTTCAAAAGTATTTTTGTTTTCTGCTTAAGTGAAAGATGGTAAGCTCCATCAACTAAAATGCAGTCGTCCTTCTTTGCACGTTCGGGATTTTCATTGTACCATCGTTTATGATAATCGAGCAGACGTTCAAACACAGTAATAAGAAAAGAACCGCTTCCGCAGGCAATATCAGCAAACCGCATCTTTGAAATTTCCTTTGGAGTTTTACCTTCGATAAGCTTTCCAATTGTGTTATCAACTATGTAATTAACAATGTACTGAGGTGTGTAATAAACTCCGCCCGCTTTTCTTACTTCGGGTTTTTCTTCAATCGTTACTCTCTTATCGGTTGCGTTTACAACCTTTCCAAGAAATCTTTCATAGATAGAGCCGAGAATGTGAATTGGAATTACATCAAAGTTATAAGGAGTATTTTCGTGAGAGAGTTGTTCGCAGATTGCAGTGAAAGTTTTATCATCAGGTTCGATAATGTTTCTTGTATCAATAAGACTTTTCTTAAATACCACTCCGTTATATTTTGCATCAAGCTTACGTGAATCAATAAGAAAATCTTCCCAGGCTTTTCTTCGTTTACCAAATTCGCTAACATAATGATCAGGCTCAATCAGCTTATCTTCAAGAAATTTAATAAAGACAAGGCGGTCAATTGTTCTTTGCACCGCTTCGGTAAGTTCTTCACTTGAAAGATGCGAGTTATTTTTCTTAAAAGACTTTGCAAGATCGTTTCTTATATCGTCAAGCTCTTTAAGAAAAGATTCATCAATAGACTGAATAGCCGGTTTTAATCCTTTAGCTTTTTTGCTTCGGGGTTTGGGAAGTGCATCAGCATACTTTTCAATTGAGTTATCTGCTACAGCTTCACGGGAAAACAAATAGTATATCTTTGCAAACTTTTCTTTATCTGTATAATCAGTGTAGAGAAATTTTTCAAGTTTATAGTTCAATGCATCATTTATGTTCGGTCTGAATCTGCAATCGACGATATGAAATTCCTCAAAGTCAGTAAGTACTGCAATCGGAGTTGAAGCATTCCAGCCATATCGTGCAGTCTGAAAATAATAATCTTTGTTTTCAAGTGCGTGTGCAGGTTTCTTTGCTTCAACAAAAAATTTAACTGTCCGGAAATTTGGAGCGATGGAGAAAGAATAGTCGGCACGTTTTTGTGCTTTTGCAATCAGAACAGGTTTTTCAACTCTTACTTCCTGTTCGTAAGGATTTTTTTGTGTTTCGTGTCTTACATCCCAGCCTAGAGCAATAAAAAATTTATTGATAAAATCATTGCGCACATCTGCTTCTGAATAAGTTGGATTAAGATAATGCTGCTCATTGGTTTTAAAGTCGTTTACTAATCGATCAATTGTTTTGTAAGCTGAATCAAATGAAGAGGTCAACTAAAAACCCTTTCTGTAATTAAATGACAGTTAAAAATAACAAAACAGAAAGAAAGAAATTAGAAAAAAATAATTAACTAATGATTTTAATGGTAAAGTTTAAAAACAGCAGCTTGGATCTAAAACAGTTTCATAGTTATAACCTCTCCCTTTTTCCCTCTCCTTAGTAAGGAGAGGGATTTTTAAAGTCCTTCTCTTTAGCAAGGATATGGATAAAGAGTGAGGTTATTTGTGCTTAGCCGTTTTTTCTTTTATTTATTGTTACACTTTATCATAATTGAACCCCTCCTGTATCCTCCCCTTTAACAAAGGGGAGGAATAAAGCCCTTCCCTTTACTAAAAGGAAGGGTTGGGATGGGTTTATTTTCCTTCCACGACTTTATATTTTTCAGAAAATATCAAATTCTAAAATTATTTTTTATAGCTAATCTCCTGGCGGTTTCGTAATTAAGTCCATAATATCTTCTCGGTAAAGGTTTGTTGTTTACGAAGAAGTCTTCTTTTTTAAGTTTCTGTTTTTTTGTTGTAGTGTTTAGTCATTTCTCTTTTTCTACCTCATCCTAAATCCTTCTCCTTAAAAAGGAGAAGGACTTTGATTTCCCTCTCCTTGTCAAGGAGGGGGATAAAGGGTGAGGTTAATTGTTTTTCTTTTTCTTCTTTTTTGTTATAATGTTTTGTCATAATCAAACCCCTCCTGTATCCTCCCCTTTGCAAAGGAGTGGATGAAGAAGCGGTTCACTTTGCTATTCCATAATAATGATAGACAATCCTGTAACAGTTTAAAATAAAAAATCCGGGGAAAACTTATCTGAGTTTTTATTACTCAGACAAGCTTTCAATCCGGATTAAAATTTTATCTTTTATTTATTATCGTTATTTCATCAATATCATTTTCTTGACTGATCTGAAATTACTGCCATCAATACCAGAAGCGGTAACAACGTAATAGAATATTCCGCTAGCCTGATTGGCACCATCGAATGATACTTCCTGGAAACCTGCAGATAGCTGATTGTTCAGCAATTCAGCAATCTTTTCTCCCAATGTATTAAATATCTCAACTTTAACTTTTGAATCAACCGGCAACTGGAATTTAATTGATGTTACAGGATTAAAAGGATTCGGATAATTCTGCATAACTAAGAAATCTTTTGGTAATCCGGCATCAACTGTAACAACATTATAATATTTATATGTACCATCAAAATCAACTTGTTTTAAACGATAGTAGTAGCTGCCAATTTCAATATCAGTATCAATAAAACTATAATTTGATTTTTGAGTTGTAGTACCTTTACCGGGGACAAAGCCAATAGAAGCAAAGTTTTCTGAATCCCTGCTTCTCTCTACTTCAAAACCAGAGTTGTTGGTTTCAGTAGCAGTTTCCCAGCTAAGCAATACTCCTGCTTCAAGTCTTTCAGCAGTAAACATTGTTAATTCAACAGGTACAGGCTGTGATATTGTAAAGTTAACATTAGATATATCAAAGAAAATATTTCCTGCTGCTTCAACTTTAATTCTTGCAGTAGTAACCTGGTTATCAGGAATAACAACATCTTCACTGCCGTCGTTTGGTGTATTTGCTGCTAAAACTACAGGCCAGGTATTTCCGCCATCAGTAGATAACAGAATATTTACATTAGCACAATTAACAGGAGACACATTTGTATTGGCAACATCCCAGGTAACTGTTTGAGTAGAAAGAGCTGACCAGCTAACATTTGTGTTTGGTGATGTAACTAAGAATGGACCTGAGTTTCCATCAACACTAAATTGAAACTGTGCACGATCTACACCGCCGCCGCCCATTTTGCTATCCCGTACAGTTAATCTGAATGTTAAAGTTCTTGCATAAGTCGGAAGCAGTTCTCCGATAACTGTATTATTATTTGACAGGTTTTGTAATCTCGGAAAAATTCTTGTAGGCGAATTAGTCGGATTCCAGCTTCTGAAAATAGGAGCATTACCTGAAGGTGAATTAGGTGCACCAGCAGGACCAAGATCAAATTCTTCCCAGCAATAAGTTAAAGCATCACCATTAGGATCAGTGGCTGAACCGGTGATTGCAAAAGGTGTGCTTTTAGGAATATAAAATCCTCCTACAGGCATATTAATCACCGGTGCAAGATTGCCGGTGCTTGTTACAACCGCACATCCATTACCGTTTCCAAAATTTGTATAGCTAACTATTTCATCAAAGCTGATTGTATGAAAATATGGATCGCTATTCGGCTGAAGATCCTGCGGATAACAAATTCCTGCATACCCCATAATAGTAGATGCACTTCCGGGTTCATAGGCTGTAGAAGCATTTCTGTTACCGCCGCTGCAACTGCCTGCTGTTCCGTTAAATGTGTGGTTTGCCCCAAACTGGTGTCCCATTTCGTGTGCTACATAATCAACATCAAAAGGATCGCCAACCGGAGCAGAAGAACCTGTTACTCCACCGGCTTTACTGCTTGTACAAACACATCCTAAATATGCTACACCGCCGCCACCAGTACTAAACACATGTCCGATATCAAAATTTGCATTTCCAATAACTGAAGATAAGTTACTGATATTTTGCCCAAGCATAGCACTTCCATTAGTATTTGTATATGGATCTGTACTTCCATTTGTATAAATTATAAGATCATTATTAGCAATAAGAACCATCCTGACAGCAACTTCTCTTTCATATATACCATCAACACGGTTAATAGTTGTAACCACAGCAGCTAATCCTAATGCAACTGTTCCGCCATGATATGTTGTGTACTCACCTGTTGCTGCATTTGCCAAACGGTAAGTTCTTAACTGAGGTCCGGTAGGTGTAAGAATATTATTTCCTTTTAAATACTCAAGCTCATTTAATTTGTTTTCTTCATAAAGCAGTTCGCATTCAAAATCGGAATTAAACTTTACATAATCTCTTTTATAATAAGATATGTAATTGTGTAGATCACCAATTGTATAAGGATCAATAAAAACTGCTCCGTTTGGTGAAAGAACCATTGCATGGAATCCAAGCGGAGTAAGATCAAATCTGATCGTTGCATATTTGTCATCTACTCCAAATCCTGAATATGTTTTTATATCAGGATATTTAGCTGCAAGTTCAGGTTCCATTATAGGTGAATCAAAAATAATGAATCTCTGCATTGTTCCGTCAGGATACGGAAGTTCCATTACAACATCTTTTCCACCTGGATTGATTGTAAACTCTAAAGGTGCAGTCTGCAATAAATTTTTCATCTGCTCTACATTTAAGCTTACAGTACGGTAAGCCTTTGGAATAATATCTCGCTCCCTGAGAAGTTCAATTTGTGATTCGTTAATATCAGACCAGTAATTCTGGGGATTGAATTGAGCAGAAGAAAAAGAAGAGAAAAGACCGAAAGAAAGCAAAAGGATTGCTAGAAATCTATACATACATACCTCTTAAGTGTTTATTAGTTAATAATTATATGCTCATGCATTTTTACTGAAAAAAGTTACAACTATTATTTTAGATTATCAATAACCGTAAGTAGAAATCAGTAACCCGTCTTTTCCATAGGTTTTGCTGGTTTGTAATCTTCCATTATTATAAAAATCTTCCTTCATCATAGAACCATCATCATAGTAAGTTTTAACCCAGCCGGAAAGCATGCCGTTAAAGTAATTCTCAATTTTTTCAAGTGCACCATTTCTGTAATAGGTATTCCGTTTACCTGTTCTTTTTCCGTTAATAATTATCTCTTCAGACTCAAGCAAGCCATTACTAAAATAAGTTTTATAATTTCCTTCAAGTCTGTTAAGATGATAATTACCAATGCTTTCAAGGTTTCCGTTCGGATGATAAGTTAAACAAATACCATTTTTAAGATTATTCTCATAAATAGTTTCTGCTTTAAGAATTCCGTTTTCATAATATGATTTCTCATTTCCCCGTTTAACACCATCCACATAATCAGAAGTAACTTTAAGCACACCGTTTTCATAATACTCAAATGATCTTCCTGCAATATTATCCTTTTTATAAGTCCATTCTTCTTTTAAAAAACCGCTTTCATAAAAAGTTTTCAGAGGTCCGTCCTTTAATCCATCGATAAGATATTTTTCTTCTTCAAGTCTGCCGTTAGGATAATAAGTTTTTACAAGCTGTTCTTTGGATTCAACTTTACCGGTATAATCATATCTTACCCGGTTTATCAATTCATCATTAACATAAGTATCCCTGACACGAATATTTTTCATCTTATCGTAAATAAGCACATCGCCCTGTAATTTATCATCAATAAAAAATGCTTCGAGTGATACAGATTTATCATCGTGATATATTTTTGTTGTTCCGTGCTGTTTGCCGTCAACAAATTTTCTTTCTATTTCAACATTCCCGTTATTTTTATAAAAAGTTTTTGAGATACCCTGCAGAACCCCATCGACATAAACCCATTCACCTTGTTTTTCACCGGTGTTATAATATGTATAAGTTATTCCCTGAAGAACACCATCGCTGTACTGCTGTTCAGCCCAAAGCTCTCCGGTTTCATAGTACCATTTGGATGTTCCCTCTTTTTTGCCGTAAATATAATTCCATTCAATGCTTACTTTGCCGTCCGGAAAATACCAGATTGAAATTCCTTCTTCTTTTCCATTTACATAATTCCAGTCTTTCCATAGTTTTCCATCGGGATAATACTCTTTATAATGTCCGTCAAGAACATCAAAAAGATATTCACCTTCAGTTTTAATTATTCCATTTGGATAATAGGTTTTGATTACTTTCCTGTATGGATTATCCTGTGCGAGGGAGAAAAACTGAAATGATAGCAGACATATCAGTATTATTAATACTTTATTAAAATAGTTATCGTATGTTTTCATCAAATACAAAAAGATATTTTACTTTTAAAATAATTGATTAATGGGAAATTCAAATGGTAAAAAGTATGCATTAACAGGCGCGAATATTTCTTCCGATTATTTCTGCAATCAATTTAATTTGTCTCATCATCTCTGCAAACTGATCAGGAAGTAATGCCTGCGGTCCATCAGACAAAGCTTTTTCGGGATCATAATGAACTTCTACCATAATTCCATCTGCACCGGCAGCAACAGCAGCTCTTGCCATTGGCAGCACTTTATCTCTAAGCCCGGTTGCATGTGACGGGTCAGCAAAAACAGGGAGATGACTTTTTTTATGAACAACCGGAATTGAAGAAATATCAAAAGTGTTTCGTGTGTATGTTTCAAAAGTTCTGATACCTCTTTCACAAAGAAATACATCAGGATTTCCGTTTGCCAGAATATATTCAGCAGACATCAGCCAGTCTTCAACTTTAGCAGAAAATCCACGCTTAAGCATTACCGGTTTTTTCGCAGAGCCAAGTTCTTTAAGCAATGAATAGTTCTGCATATTTCTTGCACCAACCTGAAAAATATCTGTGTATTTATAAGCAAGATCAATCATTGAATTTTCAAGTACTTCAGTAATTACAAGCATATCGAATTTATCGGCAGCTTTTCTTAAATATTTCAATCCTTCTTCACCTAATCCCTGGAATGCATAAGGTGAGCTTCTGGGTTTAAATGCACCTCCGCGTAAAATTTTAACTCCGCTTTGATGTACTATCTGAGCAATTTTAAATATCTGGTCTTCACTTTCAACCGAACAGGGACCAGCAATAACATTAACTTCATTACCGCCAATCTCAACATCTTTTATTTTAATAACAGTGTTCTCTTTTTTATAACTTCTGCCTGCAAGTTTAAATGGCTCAGTAATTCTGAAAACATCTTTAACACCCTCTAAAATTTTTATTTTTCTTGTATCAAAATTCGGCTGCACACCGATTGCACCAAGTATAACCCTTTCTTCACCTACAGATTTGTTAACAACAAAGCCATAATCTTCCAAATGTTTTATAACATTATCAAGGTTCTGATCTGAGATACCTTGTTCTAAAATTACAATCACTTCTTCTCCATATTTAATTCAGTATGAAAGTTCTTCTCACCTGCTCTGATTTCAAAATCCAGGTAATCATCTTTAGTCGGGATCGGGCAGGTGTACAAATCACTATAAGCACAATATGGATTATAAGCTCTGTTAAAATCAATCTCATAAATAAAATCAGGATCAGGATTGTAAGTGATGTCCAGATATCTTCCGACATAATAAGTTTCTTTTCCGGTTGTTTTATCAGTAAACAAAATACTATAATATGCCTGTCCGCCCTGGCTAAAGCTTTTATATAAATTCAATTTATAATCGTTCTCTTTATAATTAAGAATAAAAAATCCTTCTATTAAAGATTTTCTTTCTTCGCCGCGTGTTCCAAAAATTATTACTGTATCGGGATTATCATTCTTATATAATTTAGATTTAAAAATAAATTCAGCAGCAGGTTCAAAATATTTTAACGGCTGCTGCCGGGCAGTTGTATCTGTATTAAACGGTGATCTTTGTCCGTAAGTAAGTTCCCAATCTTTATTTTCTCTTTCCTGCTCTAACCTGCTTACATAAAGTTCATCAAGAATCATAACATTGTCATGCTTTCCGCAGGAAATTAGAATTAAAACTATTGCGGCAG
>JAVEUY010000067.1:0-9811 GCA_034005315.1 Ignavibacteriaceae bacterium
TGTTTAGTTTGAAAAAAAGATTATTTGTTAATTGTACACTCCAAATAAAATTCTAATATTCTGTTATTCGATTTTATTACTAACTCTCATTGAACTAATAACTAACAGTAAAGCACCCATTCCAAATAATATTAAAGCCTCCATCCATAATGATGGAATACCTAAACCATTTGATACAACACCAATTAAAATTATAATGAAGTACGGCAATGGAATTGTGTAACTTATGTTTTGAAAAAAATTCTGTATGTTTTCTAAAGGAAATGCAAATCCGGACACATAAATCATGGGTTTCATTTCGACAAAGACAGAAGTCATCACTGAATCTTTGTTTCTGTTGATCATATTTGAATTTATTGAATTATCTACATCCAATAACAGCTTACCTACAGGTAAGTTCTGCGAAAAACTTAACTTATTAGCCATACGATTATTCCAGTAACAATAACTGATATAAAAAAGAATGTAGAAAACACGAGAATTATATTATCGATCAGTTTACGCATTGAATAACTTTTATTTTTACAGGTTGAATTGCTATTAAATACTTTTTGCCTTTTTTCTATAAAAAGAGGGCTTATCACTGAACCTACTATATTTTCTTTAATATTTGTTTTCATTTGAAATCTCTTAAAAACCAATATTGATTTTTACTTAATTGCTGCTGCATACTCTGCTTTACTTGATTTTCTTTCTTTGATTGATCGTTTAATACTTTCAGCAGTGTAATAGACACAAGGAACAAGTACAAGTGTTAAGAAAAGCGAGCTTATTAATCCACCGATTATTACCCAGGCTAAACCATTTTTTAATTCTGCACCAGCACCTGTTGCAATTGCAAGAGGCAGCATTCCAAAAACCATAGCAAAAGTAGTCATCAGTATCGGGCGCAATCTTTCTTTTCCAGCTTCTACTATTGCATCAGCAAGTGTTTTTCCCTCCTTAATTAGTTCATTAGTGAAATCAACTAATAGAATTGCATTCTTTGCAACTAAACCTAAAAGTGTAATTAAGCCGATGATTGAAAACACTGATAAAATTTCCATATTAAGTGCAAGTGCGATAAATGATCCTATCATTGCAGTTGGAATTGAGAATAAAACTACGAATGGGTGAAGAAGTGAATTGTACAAAGCAACCATTATCAAATATATCAGGACGATTGCGGCAACAAGTGCAATCGCCAAGCTGGAAAAAGCATCACTTTGTTGCTTTAACATACCTGCCGTATCAATTGAAATTCCAACAGGTATTTTTCCAACTAAAGCAGTTTCAATTTCTTCACCAACTGTACCGGATGGACGTCCGATAACATTTGCTTTTACCGTTATCGAAGTCATTCTATCATATCTTTCTAACATACTTGGTCCTAATGTCTGGGTTACGTATGCAAATTGATTTAATTCGATAAGTTGACCCCGGCTGTTGATAAAGGTTATTGCTTCAACATCAGAAATATCTTTTTTGTCGAACTTATCTAATACAATATTTATGTCATATTCATAAGCTCCATCTTTGAATTTAGAGCCAGTATTTCCGGCTAAGGCTGTTCTTAGTGTGGTACCAACATCAGCAACAGACAATCCAAATTGCTCCATTTTGCTTCTATCAAGTTTAATATTTACTTCTGGTTTCGGGTCATCGATAGAAAATTTAACATCAGTAGCTCCGGGAATTCGCTTGATGATATTTAATAATAAGTTTGCAGTTGAATCGACTTTGTTTTTATCTGTCCCTTTTACAACATATTGTATTGGTGCATCTGTAGCGGAACCCATAATATTAGTTGGTGCGGTTGTAATTTTTGTCCCAGGAATTTTAGATAGCAACTTATTCTTTATTTGTTCAGCATATTCGACAACGTTCAAATTTCGTTTATTTTTATCTGTTATCTTTACGGTCATCTGAGTAATATTGTTTCTTGAGGATGAGGAAGCTATCTGATTTGACATTCCGACACTTGTCATTACTGTAATTACTTCCGGCTTTGATAGAAGAATATTTTCTATCTCCTTACTAATAAGATTATTTTCATAAACCGATGTTTGCGGGGGCAGCTCAAAATTAATATTGAATTCACTTTGATCGATTTCTGGTGCAAAAGCAGAACCGATAAATCCGAATCCCATCAATGAAATAGAAAACATTAACAGAATAACTACAGTCGCGTATATTTTTTTTCTATTAACAAGACTCCATCTTAAAGTAGTTTCATAAAGCTTTTTCACGTTAGAAAACATTGATTCAAATTTTTCTGCAAATTTGCCCGCCAATGTCGAGGTATGAAATTCTTCAATCCGTCCGAATTTTGACAATAATAGCGGTGTTAATGTGAATGAAACTAAAAGACTTGTAAGAGTTGAAACTATTAATGGTAGCGCAAATTCTCTCAGTATCCCGCCAATTATTCCACCAGTAAGAGACAATGGGAAGAATACGGAAACAATTACTAAAGTGATAGATGTTACAGTAAAAAATATTTGTTTACTACCTTCTAAAGCTGCTTGTAACTTTGTTTTGCCCATTTCTAAATGCCTGTAGATATTTTCCACAACAACTATGGAATCATCTACCAGGATTCCAACAGCAAGTGATAAAGCCATCAAAGACATTACATTTAATGAATATCCGAAAGCGTAAAGAAAGATAAAGGAAGGCAGCATTGAAAGAGGAACAGTAACCATAACTATTAGTGCTGATCTTAAACTATGTAAAAATATTAAGCTGACTAAGGAAACAATAAGCACAGCTAACAGGAGATCTTCAACAACTGCATAAACTGATTCCATTGTATAAACTGATGAGTCGCTTGCAATATTGAATTTTATGTTTTCTTTTTCATATTCTTTTTCAATAGCATTCATCTCTTCTTTTACTAGTTCACATACTGCAACTGCATTTGCATCAGATTGTTTCTGCACTCTTATTCCAATTACATCTTCAACATTTAACCGGCTGATCATTTTTTGTTCTACAGTTCCATCAACAACATCCGCAAGATCCTGCACTTTAACTATACTGCCATCAGGATTGTAAAAAACAGCAGTCTGTCTTAACTGATCCATTGAAGAATATTTAGCAGAAAGTCTAACTGTGTATCTCTTATCTGTTTGTTCGATTTGACCAGTTGGAAAATCCATATTTGCTTTTTGAATTGCTTGCAGTACTTGCAGAATAGAAATATTGAATGCTTTTAGTTTGGATTGATCAACATTTACCTGAATTTCCCTTTCAACTCCGCCGATCATACTAACCTGACCGACACCCTGAAGTTTTGCAAATCTTGGTTGAATCCTATCTTCTATAAGCTTATAAAATTCTTGTGCAGTAATATTACTTGATACAGCAAACTGGATTACCGGCAGATCATCTGTAGAGAACTTGTTTAATGTTGGAGTTCTAATTCCTTCAGGTAATTCTGCACTGATTGCATTAATTTTACGCTGTGCTTCTTGCAATGAAATATTAACATCAGCACTACTTTTGAGTTCAATTGTTGTAGTTGAAAAATTTTCCTGAGATGAAGATTTTATTGTGTTGATATTTTCCAGTGAAGAAACTGCATCCTCAATTTTTTTTGTAACTGAATTCTCCACCTCAGAAGCTGAAGCTCCGGAATAAATGGTTGTAATGCTTATAACATTTGGAGAAATTTTTGGAGTTAAATTTATATTCAGCATTGAAAAAGTTATTGCACCAAGCAAAGCTATTAAAGCAAAGATTACAAAAACTATTAATGGTCTTTTTATTGAAAGTTCGATCATTTTATCCTCAGCATCCCTAGTTAATAACATCAACGGTTGCACCATCAGTAAGATTTATCTGACCAGCAACAACAACTTTTTCATTTTCATTTAAGCCTGAAACTACTTCAAGAAGATTACCAAAATCTCTTCCTACAGTTATATCTTTTAAGTGAGCCTGATTATTATGAATTGTGTAAACCTTCGCATTTTTTAAACTGCCTACTAATGATTCTCTTGGAATAAGTAAAGAAGGTTCAACTGATTTGAATTGAAAATTTACATTAACAAATGTTCCTGCTTTTAATTGTGATGTTGATTTATTTTCTAAAAGAATCTCTACCGGATAATTATGAAGATCATCGCCTTGCTGGCTAACAAAACTGACTTTACCGTTGTAAATAACATCAGGAAATATGGACGAGCTGATTTTAACTTCCTGACCAACTTTTATTTTATAGGCGTCTTTTTCAGCGGCTTTGATATTTACTTTCAGTTGTGAGATATCAACCAGGTAGGCAATGGAAGTGCCAGATGTTAAATATGTACCCTTCTCTACAAATTTGGATACTATATACCCGCTTTGCGTAGCTAAAATTTTCGTAAAACTTAATTGCTTTTCAGCCTGTTCAACACTGAGTTTGGCTTTTTCATAATCAATTTTTGCATCGCGTAATGTTGTTTCTGTTGCCGCATCACCGTTATACAGGTTTTTTGTTTTATTGTACTCATCCTCGGATCTAACAAGGTTTAACTTTGCAGATTCCAATGATAATTTTGCTAATCTATCGTCGATCTGAACAAGTGATTTACCCTTTGAAACAAAATCGCCAAGATTAAAATTTATATCCACTATTTGACCACCTGTCTCAGATTTCAGTGTAACTTCTTGTCTTGCAGCAGTTACTCCAGTTATTGACAGTGTTGAGTTTTGAATTCTTTTTTCTACATTTACAACCTTAACCGTTGTAGTTATATCAGATTTATTCAGTGAATTATTGTCAATCTCCACCTTGTTGGCAATTAGCTTGGCTGTTATTGCTCCCAAGATTATTATACCAACTACGATTCCAATTGTTTTCTTTTTCATATTATACTTTCAGTTTAATTATTGTTAGCAATTTTATTTAAATAGGTTAAGAGCGTTCCCTTTGATTTTTCCAAATCAAGTTTTGCGACATATAATTCTAATAGTGAATTGATAAAATTTGTCTGTGCTTCTCTCAATTTTGTTTCTGCATCGACCAGAATTACAGTATTTGTAATACCTTCTTTATATTCCAGCAATGTAGATTCATAAACCTTATTAGCAAGTTCAGCATTCATCTTATTAATTTTAGTATTCTCATAAGCAGTGCTATACTTGAGCTTAGCATTGGATACTTGCATATTTATTCCATTCTCAGTTTTATTTATTGTCTCTTTCATTCCTTCGATTTCCAATGACGCCTGATTTATTTTTGCAAGTCTTTGTCCGCCACTAAATATTGGCAATTGAATTCTTAATCCTATTGAGTATGATTTGAACCAATCCTTTCCTTTATCAAATAGATCAAAACTTGTCCTCGAAGCACTCAGTGTATAATTTCCAAATGCACTTATAGTAGGAAGGAATTGAACGAGTTGATTTTTTCTATCTAACTCAAGTAAAGAGAGATTTGTCTGAAGAATTTTATAATCTATCCTATCATCAAAAGAAAAATCAATAGCAGTTTCATTAATAAAATCATTCTCGCTGTTTTTTAAAATTGAGTTTTGCACCATAGAAATACTATCGGAAAGTGAGATATGTAATCCTACCGGCATACCCATACTGTACTTAAGATTGTTATAAGCTTGTTCTAAAGATTCATTTCCCTTTTTAATCTGATATAGTACATTATTCAAACTAACTTTAATTCTATCTACATCAACTTGTTTAACTTTACCATTTTCATATTTAAGCTGCGTGTCACTTAGTGATTTAAGTAATAGTCTTTGATTGTATTGTAACAAGTTTATTTGTTCTTGAACAACTAAAGTCTGATAGTAGGCTTTAGAAACATTGTATTTAGTTTCTTCTTCTACCAAAATGCTATTTTGTTGATAATAATCGTTTGATTGGTTTGCAGCACTTAATCCAACCCAAAATGAACCGCTAAAAAGCAATTGGTTGATTTCTCCGGTTAAACTGAAATTGTATTTTGTACCAAATTTTACCTGCTGAAATGTGCCAGGAGCTCCAAAAAAATCTCCAGGTAATAATTGTGTAGGTAATTCCAGATTATTTACAATTGATCCATTTACGCCTATCTGAGGTAAACCTGTTCCAATAACCTCCCTTACTTTTTCTTTCGATTGCTCAACAGATATAGCTGCTTTTTTTAAGTCAGGGTTATTATTCAACGCATAGTTTAAACAGTCTGATAATGATAATGTCTGAAAATTGGTTTGTCCTTGAATTGCAATTTGAAATAAGAATAACAATAGAAGCTGACGAATAGAAAATTTTGTTTGTTTTTTCACATAGTCTCCGTTCAATAAAAATTCAGCTTAACAGTTAAATATTCGTACCACAATCACGAATTAGAAATTCTTCTGTTTTTGTTGTTTTTTAAATTATTATTCCTTAAATATCAGCAAAGACCTATTTTAATTGCTTAAATATCAGCAATAAAGAAAAAAGACGATATGGAAATAAATGACCAGGATTTAGTATCCCTTACTTCAATGGTTGAAGACATTGCTACTATCCAGGATAGCAAAACTTTGTTTTTAAAGATTTTCAGAAATTTAAATGTGCTTTATAATGCACACATTATGGGGCTAGGTTTATTTAGTAAGGACAAAAAAGAAATAGGTTTTATAGTTGTAGAATGGAAAAATGATGTGAGTCTCGATGAATTATCAGTGTGGTTGGATAAAGTACCTGTTGATAGGCTTAATTCACTATTCAAAAGACCAGATTCCGAAATCTTTGTGATAGACTCAAGTGATTTTCCAATCCTCAAAAATTTAAAAAATGAACAGCCACTTTTTGATTCTGTAATTAAGAAATTAAAAATATCGATATTTGATCTTGTGCCAATGCAGTCAGGCGGCGAGGAATTAGGATATTTACTGTTTGCCAAAGATGAGGATAAAAAATCTGAACAAAATGTCACATTTTCTATTATGATTTCTAATTTGATTGGTTCTGTCTTTAAACAGACTTGGGCGTATAGGAAAATTCAAGAGAGAGAAAAAGAGAAAGAGGTGCAAATAAAATTTTTTAGCGATCTTGTAGAATTAAAGGATAAAGAAAAATTGTATGTAAAACTCAGTAAACTAATTGATTCATTGATATATTGTGATTACCTGGCAGTATTAATAGAAAAAGATATGATTAAATTCCCAACAACCTTTTCTGTTATAAAGAGTACAGATAATAAATTTAGCATCTTACCTCAATCAAGAATCTCCTTGCCCACTTCAATATTTAATAAGATTGATTATGTTGGCTCCAACAAACTCAACTTTAGAGTTATTAGTGGGGAAGTATTAAATAAATTGTGTAACGAATTTACCCAATTAAGAATAATTAAAGACAAGCACAATATAAAATCGCTGTTAGTTCTGAGCTACTCATCTGAGAATGTTGGAACGATGAATTTAGTTATTGGTAGAAAAAAACAATTTGAAGAGTTGAATAGTTTAGACAGAGTTGAATTTTTATTTGCAAAACTGATAGATCCCTTTTTTACACTAAAGGATATTGAGCTGGGATTGGATATGTTACCTAACATTGGTCTAATATTATCTAATTTTTACGGGTATGAAGAAATAAAAATTCTCACTAATAAATTAGAGCAAGAAAAAAGTTACCTTGTTGAAGAAATAAACATAACTAATAGCTTTCAGGAGATTATTGGAAATAGTACAAAGATTCAGGAGACACTAAATAAAATAAAACAAGTAGCTCCATTGGATGTTACAGTTCTCATTCAAGGTGAAACAGGAACTGGTAAAGAACTAGTTGCTAAAGCCGTGCATAACTTATCTTCCAGAAAAGAAAATGCCTTTATAACTGTTAACTGCGCCGCATTACCGTCACAACTAATTGAATCAGAATTATTTGGACACGAGCGTGGAAGTTTTACCGGAGCAGTAGATAAACGAATTGGCAAATTTGAAGTCGCAAATAAAGGTACTATTTTTTTAGATGAAATAGGTGAACTTCCACTTGAACTTCAATCTAAATTGCTCAGAGTTTTACAAGAAAAAGAGTTTGAAAGATTAGGAGGCAAAAACACAATTTATTCTGATGTTAGAATAGTCGCAGCTACAAATCGTGATTTAGAAAAAGAAGTTAGTAAAGGAAAATTTAGATCTGATCTTTTCTTCCGGCTTAATGTATTCCCGATAATTGTACCTCCTTTACGAGAGAGGAATGAAGATATACCTCTGTTAATTAAATATTTCATTAACAAAATGTCAAAAAAGATAGGACAGACAGAAAAAGCAATTAGTAAAAAAGATTTGAATGTTTTACAAAACTATACCTGGCCAGGTAATGTAAGGGAGTTAGAACATCTGATTGAAAGGTCTTTGATTCTATCGGATGGTCCAATTCTGAATTTTGAAAATGTTTTTACTGGCTTTGTACCAAAAGAAATTTATGATCCTGATACTTTCAAAACACTTATTGAATTAGAAAAAGAACATATAATAGAGGCACTTAAAATTTCTAAGGGCAAAATTACAGGTGAAAATAGTGCTGCCCAGTTTCTGGGAATTAATGGGAAAACTCTTGGCTCCAAGATGAAGAAACTTAATATCAAAAGGCAGTTCATAATTACTTCTGATAAAAATTAAATGTTGTCCATCAAAAACTTGAAAGCAAAATTCTTGAGAACACGTGGTTGAATAGATGTAAGCAATAATGATTTCACGGAATCAAGTGGAAATACAACTTGCTTGTTTATTTAGTTATTGATGATTGTGCTGATGTTCTGATTCACGATACTCAATGTTCAGATGAAGAATTAGAGACACATAAAGGATGGAGATACAGTAGTTATAGTCAAACTATAGAAGTTGAGGAGAGAAGTAATGCAAAACAATTAATTATTTCCACTCACAATCCCAATCACCAAGACGAATTTCTAAGAAAGATGGAAAAGAAATCCCGGGATGAATTCAGAGATCTGATCTTTGCAAGAGATAATTATGAGTATAGTATTTTATGATGTTGATATTACACTTGATTATTAAAGAGATAATTCATATCGCACAAATTATATTAAGTTCGGGAGTTCATTTGTTTGAATGCCGGACAAAAGTAAAATCTCTTTTGAAATGAAAGATAACCTGATAAAACGGTTAACTTCATATTTAATGGAAGTAGAGTAAGTCATCATTGTTTTGAAAATAATGTCAAGAAAGATTATTTAGTTGCTTTATGCTTTAATTACTACAATAAAAAGAACTAACCAGAATAAAAACAGAAGAAGGAGTTCTCCGCTTTAATCTAAAACCGCTTCGATCTTTACAGCGTATTTTTTACGGTATTACTATCTTAAGAAGAAAAATGGAATTTAATATTTGAACTCACAATAATTTTATTAATGTATAAGGAGATATAAATATTTTTAGAATCGATAGTTTCACCCACAGCTTTTTCAACAACTTGGATTTCAATCTCTCTTATTGATAACGCTTTATAACCTCCGGGGTAAATTATCTCGATAGCTTCATCTATTATCATTATTTGCTTCTTTTGTTGTTATTCTTGAACAATTACTTTCAATAAATAACTTAAGATTAATTACCAGAAACAATAAATTAGAAATGATTATTGAGATTACTAAAAGATACAAAAACAGTTTTTTAATTAGTTGAGCATATTTCAGATATAAGGATAAATTATTTCATCACTCAATTTTCTTGCTAAATCTTAAAGCACTTAATGTTAAAATACCCACACCCATTCCAAAAAGTATCAAAGCTTCCGGCCATAATGACGAGAAGCCGGTTCCTTTAAGCACAATTCCGTGTAGAATAGTAATGAAATATCTTAACGGAATAAGATAGGTTATATACTGAACTAT
>JAVEUY010000068.1:0-9773 GCA_034005315.1 Ignavibacteriaceae bacterium
TATGGATATGAATATAAAGGTTGTAAATCAACCAAATGGATATGCATGCGGATATGTAAATCCTGAAACTGTTTCATTGAAGATTAAAGCATTAGGCTGGCAATTATTATCATTAAAACTGGGAGGAGAAAATAATTTTTTAATCTCTGCTGATAATGACAGCGGATTAAATAATAAAGATCCGTTTAATCAGCTTAATGAAAATACCTGGATCAGCTCCGGAATTAATATTATAGAGATATCACCAAGAAAAATAACTTATGATGTTGAAAAAATTAAAGTTAAAAAAGTGAAGATTCATCCTAACGTCAGCATTGATTTTAGTGAAGGATATGGATTGGCTACACAAATAAAAGTTAATCCTGATTCAGTTCTGGTTGCCGGACCTAAAAGTATTCTGGATACTCTTTCATATATAGAAACTGATCTTGTTGAATTAACTTCGATGGATAATCCCGCTAAAGTAATTGCTGAAATTAAAGATGTCAGAGGTTTTCAGTTTGAAAGAAAAAATGTTGAATTGAATCTGGACGTTCAGAGAATTGTTGAAAAAGTCTTTACAGATATTAAAGTAGTAATTAATGATATTCCGAAAGACCGCAATATAGTACTTATTCCAAATACAGTTGAATGCAGCTTAAGAGGAGGGATTAGTATTTTAGGAAAAATTAATAGTGACGAGATAACTGCGACAGTGTTTTATAGTCAGATTGTTTATGATACAACAGGGACTATCCTGCCAAGAATAATAATTCCTGAAAACACTCAGCTTGTGTTTACAAAACCTGCCAGAATTAATTACATAATCAAAAAGTTTGAATAGCAGTTACTGAATTCAATTAAATTAAAGGCAGACTATTTATGTTTATTAGCTTTGAAGGAATAGATTTCAGCGGTAAATCAACGCAGGTAAAACTATTAGAGAGTTACCTTAAAAATCAAAATAAAAAAGTTAAACTAATCCGCGAACCAGGCGGAACAGTAATATCAGAAAAGATAAGAAATATTTTACTTGATAAAGAAAATAATTCTATGGTTATAGAAACTGAAATATTTCTTTTTTCTGCAAGCAGAGCGCAATTAGTAAGAGAAGTTATCAGACCATCTCTTGATGAAGGATATTATGTTATTTCAGACAGATTTCATGATTCATCCACAGCTTACCAGGGATACGGCAGAGGTTTGCCTGTTGAATCAATCATTAAAATTAATAATCTTGCAATAGGCAATACTGTACCTGATATAACTTTTTTTATAGATATTCCAAACGATGTAGCCATTGCAAGAAAAACTAAAATGCCGATGGCTGATCTTGACAGGATTGAGGTTTCTGAAGAAAATTTTTTTGAAAGAGTAAGAAATGGTTATCTGAAAATTGCTGAAACTGAAAAAAGATTCAGAGTAATAGACGGTACAAAAAGTATTAAAGAAATCAATGAAAAGATTATAAATGAAATAAATATTCTTGAAGGTGTTAATAAATGAAGAATCGTAAATATGTGTTGTATTCACTGCTGCTTGTAGTAACAATAAGTGCATTTGGTTTTATCATTTCAAATAAAGATATCTATTTTGAAATAACCAAAAACCTTGAACTGTTTGGAAAAGTATATAAAGAAATATCTTTTAATTACGTTGATGAAGTTGATCCGCAGGAATTTATGGGAGCAGGTATAAAAGGTATGCTTAGCAAACTTGATCCTTATACTGTTTTTATTGATGAAAAAAATCAGGATGATATTGACCTGCTTACAAATGGTAAATACGGCGGTGTGGGTATTTCTATCGGAGTTAGAAATGATAAGGTTACTATTCTCGAAATACTCGATGGATATTCTGCTCAAAAACAAGGATTAAGAGTTGGCGATGTAATTACTTCAGTTGGTGATAAATCAGTTTCAGTTGATAAGATTGATGAGATTTCATCTTTAGTTAAAGGTGAACCCGGAACATCTGTTCAGATCAGAGTATTAAGGTCAAATGAAAGTGATACCCTGATTTATAATTTGATAAGAGAAGAAGTAATTATAAAAAATGTTGCGTTTGCAGACTTCTATCCTGAGAATTCCGGTAATGTTTATATCAAACTAACCAACTTCAGTCGTTCTGCCGGTGATGAGTTAAGAAATGCTTTGCGAGAATTAAAAAGCAAAAAAGAAGTTAGTTCAATTGTCCTTGATTTGCGCGGTAATCCGGGCGGATTATTAGACGTTGCTGTTGATGTTTGTGATAAGTTCCTGAATAAAGATGTATTGATTGTTTCCACAAGAGGAAAAGATATCAGTAGTGAGAAGAAGTATTTTGCAAAGGAAGAACCTTTAGCAGGTAATGAAAAACTAATTGTATTAATTAATGGTAATAGTGCTTCGGCATCTGAAATTGTTGCTGGTGCAATCCAGGATCATGACAGAGGAGTTATTTTAGGTACTCAGTCTTTTGGAAAAGGATTAGTTCAGACTATTACTCCGTTAAGCTATAACACATCATTAAAAATTACAACCGCAAAGTATTACACACCGAGTGGACGCTGTATCCAGAAAGTTGATTACTCAATGAACAATAAGGTAATTCCTGAACACGACTCACTTAAGAAGGATATTTTTTCAACTGATAATAAAAGAACAGTTTACAGCGCAGGCGGTATTACACCGGATACTGTTGTGGAATATTCGATTAAAAGTGATTTGTTAAAAGATCTTTTAGCTAAAGGTGAAATTTTTGATTACGCAGATAAGTATTTTTATAAAAATGAAAAATCAGATTTTAAAAAAATTGATGAGAAGAAACTGATTGCTGAGTTTAAGCAATTTCTTAAAGATTCAGATTATAAGTATGAATCTGAAACAGAAAAGAAATTCAATGAACTGATTAAAACATTTACTGATAAAAACAAAACCGGTAACATTGAAAGCTCACTGCAGAAAATTAAAACCGATTTAAACAGGATTTATGAAAATGAGTTCAATGATTTTACAAAAGAGATTATTTCAGAACTTAAGATTGAAATTGCTTCACGATATTTTGGTACAAACGGTGCTATTAAAGAGCGTTTAATTTATGATGAGCAGTTTAATACAGCTCTTAAAATATTTTCTGATAAGAATATATATTCCGAATTGTTAAACAGTAATAGTAAGCTGTAAATATTATGACCAAATCATTACTTAGAAGAGCTAAAGCATTTTACAGGGTAAATCCGGTTTATAATGATTGTCCATCCTGTAAAGCATCTGGTTCATTGCTCAGATCTCATAACCGGAATTTAAAAGAAAAGCTTTATAGTAAATTTTCATTTTATAAATATTACAGATGTAAACAGTGCGGATGGCGTGGGGCACTCAAAATAATCAGATTTAAGCAGACTTCTTTATTAGTCATTTTAGCATATCTGTTACTTATTTTTGCAGCCGGGTTCATTACTCATATGATTTTAAAAAGACTGTTATAGGCAATTATTTTTTGAGATAATATTTTTAATTATAAATTTGATAGTATATGATAAGGTTTTCGTTTGTTTTAAAAACATAAATTTATAACTTAGAACAATTGAAATATAAAAATTGGTATTTGACAAACAGGGAAAACCTTCCATTTTTCCCTGTACAATCCGCACTTTAATCTAAATAATTTTTAATATGGTTCCAGGATATCCCTGTGAAAAATTTTATAATTTTGCCTGTAAGGTAAAGGAATGCTGATGAAAAAATCTTTTCTGGATTATATTTTTAGAAACAGATTACCTGTTGTGATTTTTGTTGTTATTGCTTCATTTACATTAACTTATTTTGTATCGAGAGCAGAACGGGATGGAGTTGGCTATGCACCTGATCAGCCGATTGCATATTCTCATAAACTTCATGCCGGAGATATGAAAATTGATTGTCAATATTGCCATGTCGGCGTTGAAAAATCCAGACACGCTATGGTTCCTGCCGTTGCTACCTGTATGAACTGTCATACCGTAGCAAGAAAAGACAAACCCGAAATAATGAAGCTTACTGAGTATTACATTAATGGAATACCGTTAAAATGGAAAAGAATTCATAAAGTTCCCGACTATGCTTACTTCAATCATTCAGTTCATGTTAATAAAGGGATAGATTGTACAGCTTGTCATGGTGAAATAACTACTATGGAAAAGGTTACTCAGATGAATTCTTTTACAATGGGTAGTTGTTTAAATTGTCACCGGAATGCACATGCTAAGCTCCCTGAATTACGAGATAAAATTAAACCTGGTCCTGAATATTGCTCAGCTTGTCACAGGTAATGAAAAATTAAAAAATCAGAAGTTAATATGAACAGAAAAAAATTTTTTACATCATTAACAATGGGCACATTAGGATTTACTCTTTTTAATTCATATCCATTTAAGTTTTTTAAAGATAAATCTAAAGCACCCAACTCAAATGTAAAGTTGAAGATCAATCCTTTGGCTGTTAGTAGAAAAAATAAAGGTGGTAAGAATGTCTGAACAGAATAATGGTTTAAATTCAGCTAACGAGGACAATACTCCGCATCCAAATTATTGGAGAAGTTTTGAATCATTATATAAAAACCCGGTAGTAATCGAAGCAAAAGCTCACGAATTTAAAGAAGGAGTAACCGATGATTTTTCTCCTTCGGGTTTATCAAGTATTTCAAGAAGAAAATTTATTGCATTATTAGGTGCATCTGCTGCTTTAGCTGGTGCTTCGTGTACGGATTATCGTGATAAAGGTGAGATAGTTCCTTATAATGTTAAGCCTGAAGAAATTACAGTCGGGAAACCGAATTATTATGCATCTACTTGTACAGCTTGCCCTAACGCTTGCGGAATATTAATCAAAACCCGCGAAGGTCGTCCGATAAAAGTTGATGGCAACCCTGATCATCCTGTTAATCAGGGAAAGATTTGTGCAAAAGGACAGGCAAATATTTTAAATTTATATGATCCGGAAAGAATTAAATCTCCACAAAAGAATTCCAACTTAGCTTTTAATGAAATAAGTTGGAAAGATTTAGACAATGAGGTAATTACTGCACTCGCATTGGCAGGCAATAATGAGATAGCACTTATTTCTCATACAATTACTTCACCGACAATGCTTAAAGTTATAGAAGAGTTTAAAGCTAAATATCCTGCTACTAAGCTTTACAGTTATGAATTATTTAATGATTCGATTAAAAATTCAGCATGGAGAAAAACTTACGGTTCAGGTAATTTTCCGTTATTAAAATGGGATGAAGCTAAAATAATTCTTTCGCTTGAATCTGATTTCCTTGGCACTGAAGGAAATAAGGTTGAAACTTCCAGGATGTATTCAGAAAACAGAGATGTTGATAACAAAAAATTTACAAGACTTTACTGTGTTGATAGCAGCTTAACAATAACCGGAATAAATTCTGATTACAGATTACACGTTCGCCCCGAAGCACAATTAGAATTTGTTTTAAGTTTAACTAAAGAGATTGTTAAGAAGGGGAATATTACTTCAACAATTAATACATCAGCTTATGATCTTAACAACTTTGCTAAGAAGTATAATCTTGATTCAAAAATACTGAATTACATTGTTTCGGATCTTATCGCTAATAAAGGTAAGTCAATTATTACTGCAGGTAATTCGCTGCCGGAAAATGTTCACATAGCTGTTAATCTGTTAAATGATGCTTTGGGAAATAAAAATTTATACAGAACAAATACATCATCATTATCGCTGGTAGAGCACTCTACTATTGAAGAGTTTGAAGCATTAGTTAAAAAGATGAATGCTGGCTCTGTTGCTGTTTTGATAAATATAGATTGTAATCCTGTTTATCATTTTGCAGAAGATCTTGGATTTAAAGAGGCGTTGGCAAAAGTGCCTTTAAGTATAACTCTTACAGAAAGACTTAATGAAACTTCTGCAGTTACTAATTATGCGCTTCCGCTTAATCATAATTTTGAAAGCTGGGGAGATGCAAAAGTAAGAACTAATGTAATCTCATTACAGCAGCCGGTTATTGCACCTATTTATAAAACAAGACAAAAAGAATCAATATTTTTAACCTGGATATCAGGTAAGACAGAAACTTTTACAGAATATTTATATCTCCAATATTTAAAGAATAACTGGGAAAAAAATATTTATCCAACCCTCAATTCCAAAATCAGTTTTGATAAATTCTGGCTTGGCGCTTTACACGATGGTAATGTAAAAACATCCTCTTCAACAGTTTTATATAGTTCAGCAGATTCAGGTTCATTTGACTCATCTCAGGCAGAAATTACAAACCCGCAAGGCTTTGCACTTATTATAAAAGAAAATTATTCGCTTGGTGATGGCAGATTTGCTCATAATGGATGGCTTCAGGAATTACCTCATCCTGTTTCAAAGGCAACCTGGGATAACTATGCAGCGCTGTCTGAAAAAACTTGTACAGAACTCGGATTAAAAGATAATGATCTGATTGAGATTAGTGTTGAAAACAGAAAACTAATTTTGCCGGTTTTTATGCAGGCAGGTACAGCAGATAATGTAATTGTTGTTGAAAGCGGATTCGGCAGAACTAACTCAGGTACTGTTGCCAGCGATGTTGGATTTAATGTAAATTCATTTATCTCTGCTAAATCTACTTTATCTCCATGGATTTACAGCAATGCCAGAATTACAAAAACAGGTGACAAGTATTTAGTGGCAACAACTCAGGAGCATCATGCTTTTGATGATCCTTTAGTTCAGGATTTACATATAATCAGAAAAATAATTCAGGAAGGTACAGTAGCTGAATATTTAAAGAATCCTTCATTCACAAAAGAAAATAATGAAGTACATTTAACAAGCGTCTCCAGTCCTTACTCTTATAATGGTGTAAAATGGGGAATGGCAATCGATTTAAACAAATGCACCGGTTGCGGAGATTGTGTTGTAGCTTGTGATGTTGAAAATAATATTCCGGTTGTTGGTAAAGATCAGGTACTGAAAAGCAGGGAAATGCAATGGTTAAGAATTGACAGATATTATTCCGGAAGTCCTGATAATCCAAAAGTAAGTGTGCAGCCAATGTTATGTCAGCATTGTGATCAGGCGCCATGTGAAAATGTTTGTCCAGTTGTTGCAACAACACATAGTCCTGATGGATTGAATCAAATGACATACAACAGATGTGTTGGTACCAGGTATTGTTCAAATAACTGCCCTTACAAAGTAAGAAGGTTTAACTTTTACAATTTCAGAGATCACTTCAGAGACAGTTATCAGGAGAATCCCATTTTAGCATTGATGCATAATCCTGAAGTTACAGTCAGATCACGCGGTGTGATGGAAAAATGTACTTTCTGTGTGCAGAGAATATCAGAAGCAAGAGCTGATGCAACTCATCTGAAGAGAAATCTGAAAGGCTCTGACGTAACAACTGCCTGTCAGGATTCCTGCGGTTCAAATGCAATTTATTTTGGAGATATAAACGATAAAGAATCAGAATTTTATAAATATAGAAATCACGAGCTTGGATATTATGTTCTTGAAGAGCTTAACGTCAAGCCGAATGTAACATACATTGCAAAACTTAGAAACATCCATTCGGAGGAAGTTTAGTGAATATTGATTACTCTCAGGAAGCGCCTCTTATAGCCGGAAGGTTAAAATTAGCTCAAATAGAAGAGCTGATTGCCCAACCTATGGATACAAAACCCGATCGCAAATATTTTATTGCGCTTTCAATATCTGTAACTGCTTTGCTAATCGGAGCTGTCTCTCTCGGTCTTACTTTCTATTATGGAATCGGGCTGTGGGGCAATAACCAGCCGGTTGGCTGGGCTTTTGAAATTGTTAATTTCGTTTTTTGGGTCGGTATAGGTCATGCCGGAACTTTAATCTCAGCAATACTATTTCTGTTAAGGCAGAAGTGGCGTACCGGTATTGCCAGATTTGCTGAAGCGATGACAATTTTTGCTGTAATGTGTGCAGGTATTTTTCCGGCAATACATACAGGCAGACCCTGGATGGATGGTTATTTACTGCCCTATCCAAATCAGCATGGTCTTTGGGTTAATTTTACATCCCCGTTGTTATGGGATGTTTTTGCTGTTACAACTTATTTTACTGTATCTCTGGTTTTCTGGTATGTAGGTCTTATTCCTGATTTCGGAAGTATGAGAGATAGAACAACTTCAAAAGTTAAGAAAACTATTTATTCAATTTTCTCACTTGGATGGAGACACTCAAACAGGCACTGGTCTCATTACGAAAAAGCTTATATGCTTTTAGCCGGATTTGCTACACCACTTGTTTTATCGGTTCATACCATTGTTAGTTTTGACTTTGCAGTTTCAATAATTCCCGGATGGCATACAACTATTTTCCCACCATACTTTGTTGCAGGTGCTATCTTTTCAGGCTTTGCAATGGTGGTTACAGTGTTAATTTTTGTAAGGAAGATTTTTGATCTGCAGAATATCATAACAATTGATCATTTAGAGAAAATGAATAAAGTAATTTTACTAACCGGTATGATGGTCGGCTATGCTTATTCAATGGAATTTTTTATTTCCTGGTACAGCGGAGTTCAGGCAGAATCCTTCCTCTTTCTTAGCAGGGCATTCGGTCCGTATGCCTGGGCATATTGGATTATGATTAGCTGCAATGTTTTAGTTCCGCAGCTTTTTTGGTTTAGAAAAATCAGACGCTCAATTCCGCTTATGCTGATTATTGTAATATTTGTAAATGTTGGTATGTGGTTTGAAAGATTTGTTATAACTGTTACTTCATTAAACCGTGACTTCTTACCTTCCAGTTGGGCTTATTTTACACCAACTATGTATGATATAGGGCTGCTTATCGGCAGTTTTGGCTTCTTCTTTACTCTTGTAATTTTATTTACTAAATCATTACCGGTAGTATCAATCGCAGAAATTAAAGCTGTAGCAGATGGTGCACAACCTACTCATCACGGAGGTGCTAATCATGAATAATGATAAAAATTTATATTGCATTGCTGCAACATTTAATTCACCTGATGAAATTATCAATGCTGCAAAAAAAGTTTCAGGTGCCGGCTATACTCATTTTGATGTAAACACTCCTTATCCTGTACACGGAATGGACGATGCAATGAAATTAAAACCATCCAAACTTGGTTTTGTTACATTGGTTATGGGTTTGGCTGGTGCATCAATTGCTTTACTCTTTATGTATTGGAGTTTATCTGTCGATTATCCGTTAGTGATTGGCGGTAAGCCATATTTTGCATTACCAGCTTTTATTCCGGTAACATTTGAAATGACAGTTTTGTTAGCTACTGTATCAACGGTGGTAGCAATGATTATGCTGTTCTTTCAGCTACCTGACAATCAGCATCCTTTACACGATACTCAATATATGAAAAGTGTATCGCACGATAAATATGGAATTATCATTGAGGCAATTGATGATAAATTTAATAAAACAGAAGTTGAAAATTTTCTTAAAAATCTGAATCCACTGAATATTGAATATGTATATTATCCGCCTGAAGAAACTTACCCGATATTTCAACCCAAGTTTTTATTGTTATTAGCGGGTATAGCTTTGGCCATTTCAGGTGGAACATACTTTTCATTAAACAAGTTAATTTTTATGCCGCCATTTAACTGGATGATGGATCAGGCTAAACTTATTCCGCAAAAAGGCAGTGAGTTATTTGATGATGGTTTTGGAATGAGAAAACCAGTTGCCGGAACTGTAGCAAGAGGATTTATTCCTTATCCTTATAAAGGACAAACTAATCCAACCGAAGTTTTAGCAAATCCTTTCCTGCCTACAAAAGAAAAT
>JAVEUY010000069.1:0-9721 GCA_034005315.1 Ignavibacteriaceae bacterium
TCAATGATAGTTCTTATTTTATTTTTTTATTTGTTCCTCAAAATTCTGAAAATCGCATCAACTACAAAAGATGAGTTTTTAAGTTTAACAATCATTGGAGTCTTGTCAGTTTATTTTATCCACTTCCTGATAAATGTAGGAATGGTTGTTGGTATTGTACCTGTTATCGGAATACCGCTGCCTTTTGTAAGTTATGGAGGCAGTTCACTTTTAGTTAATATGTTTATGCTTGGTATTATTGCTAATGTATTTAGAAACAGGAAAAATTTTACATAAAAATTTATGAAAGCTGTCGAAAAGATTTTAAATAATAATAAGGTTGGTAAATTTGTTTGTGTTGGATTAGACAGCGACATAAAAAAAATTCCCAGGATACTCCAAAACGAAAATGATGCTGTATATAAGTTTAATTCAGAGATAATAGAAGCAACCAGAGATTATGCAGCAGCATATAAAATAAATTTTGCATTCTATGAACAAAACGGTTCCAAAGGTTTAAGCGAGCTTGAACGGACAGCAGAACTAATTCCTGATAATATTCTCTCAATTGCTGACGCAAAACGGGGCGATATTGGTAATACATCAGAAATGTATGCGCGTTCGGTTTATGAACATTTTGGATTTGATGCTGTTACACTTAATCCGTATATGGGTAAAGATTCGCTTCAGCCTTTTTTAGATTATCACGATAAACTCAATTTTATTTTAGTGCTTACATCAAACCCCGGATCAAATGATTTTGAAAAACTTCTATTAAATGATGGAAGATATCTCTATCAGGAAATTCTGAAAAGAATTAATGAATGGAATGTTAATCATAATTGCGGAATAGTATTTGGGGCTACTAAAATTGAAGAATTAAAAAATAATATTAAAAGCTTTGGAGAATTATCAGTATTACTGCCAGGTGTAGGTGCTCAGGGAGGCAGTATGCCGGATGTTAAAAAAGTTTTTAAGGATAATAACAGAGAAAATTATATTGTTAATGTCAGTAGAAGTATTATTTATAAAAGCTCAGATTCAGATTTTGCTGAAGCAGCCAGAAATGAAATTATTTCATTGCATCAAATTAGCAGTTGATTGACGTTTAGTTAAAATTTTATAATACTTTAGCTGTTTTATTCTATTATTAATTTAATAATTACTGAAATACTTAAATTAATTTTGAGTTTCTCTTGAAAACAAAAAATAAATTCCCGGAAGATCTGATTTATAAAATTTGGGAAGAAAAACGTTTTGACCTTCCACTTACTTCTGCAGAAGGACTTCCGATTGATATACTTGATTCCGGTGTCAGAAATAATGAGGTTGCCGGTCCAGACTATCAACATGCAAGAGTAAGAATTGGTAATATAACTTTTACCGGCGATGTTGAAATAGATACTACTCATTCAGATTGGAAGGCACATGGACATAATATTAATGAACGATATAATAAAGTAATACTTCATGTAGTTTTAACAAACGATTCTTCATATCCTTTTGTTGTTACTCAAAACGGAAGAAAAGTTCCGACTCTTCCGATAGAGAATTATTTAAACTCTTCTATAAAAGAAAATATCAATAAAGATCTTATTGAGATAAGCCAAAGCACCCGGTTAAAAATGCCTTGTGCAGAATTAAACCATCAACTGCCGATGAAAGATAAATTACAATTGGTAAAAAATCTGGGTTTGATACGGTTCAGAAAAAAATGTGAAAAAGATATTGAAAGATTAAAAGAATTAATTTTACTTAAGCAGCTTCAGATTAAAGAACCAAAAGTTTATCATGACTTCTATAAAGAAATATCAAACAGAACTTTCAGTCAATCTGATTTTGAACAGAAGCAGATATGGGAAACACTATTATATGAACAAATATTTGAAGCTCTCGGATATTCAAAGAATAAGGATAGTATGCTTAAACTAAGCAGGTGTGCGGAAATAGATTCTTTTTATAAAATTGAAAATCCTGATTCAGAAACTATTGAAAGCATTTTATTTCACATCAGCGGTTTATTTCCTGCAGTAACTGATATTGCTGATGAAAGAACTTCGGAGTATATCCGTAACAGTATTGATATATGGAATAAAGTTAATGAGAATTTTGATTCCGGTGTAATGCATAAAAATGAATGGAACTTTTTTAAGCTTAGACCTCAGAATTTTCCTACACTTCGGATTGCGGCAGGAGCCAGGATATTAAAGAAAATTGTTAATGCTGACCTGTTTAATAATCTTATTAAAATATTTGAACAATACACCGATACAAACAAAATTATTAATAAGCTAAGAAATACAATAATTATAAAAAGCGATGGATATTGGGCTAACTATTATACATTTGATAAGCGTTCAAAAAATAAACTGAATTATTTTATCGGTGTCGGTCGTGCAGATGAAATAGTAGTAAACATAGTCTTAACTTTATTCTCTGTTTACTTTGAGATGATGAATAAGGAAGAAATGTCAAAAAGAGTTCTCAATATATATTTAAATTATTATCAGAAAGAAAGCAATCACTTAGTAGATCAGGTTAATGAAAACTTAGGATTTAAAAATGAAAAATTCCGCAGCGTTTATTATCAGGGAATGATTGAATTATTCAGAAATTATTGTATAAAAAACAGATGCCTTGAATGTAAAATAGGTAAAAAAGTTTTTACTAATTACTCTGAGTAAGTCTTTTAATTTCATCTCTTATCTTGGCAGCTCTCTCAAATTCCTCGCTTTCCAAAGCTTCTCTAAGTTTATCCTGCAATGCAGCTATTTTAGCTTCTTTAGATAATGGTTTTTTATCTTGTTCAACTTCAGTGTTTTCAAAACCTGGTATATCGTTTTCATCAGAAGGTAAAAATGCAGCAGTTTCCATTACAACCTCGCTTACAAAAATCGGAGCATCTGTACGCACAGCTAAAGCTATAGCATCACTTGGACGAGCGTCAATTTCATTAGTTAATCCTGACGACTCTAAAACTATCTTAGCAAAAAAAGTATTTTCTTTCAACTCATTTACAATAATCTCGATTACATTAGCGCCAAGGTTATCTATAAGAACTTTTAACAGATCGTGAGTTAAAGGTCTTGGCGGTTTTATTCTTTCCATCTCAAGTGCTATAGCCTGTGCTTCAAAGGCGCCAATGATTATCGGCAGCCTTCTGGCTCCGTTTATTTCTTTAAGCAGGATAGCATAAGCACCGCCTGTAGATGGGCTTGATGACAGACCAAGAATTTCACACTGAACTTTTTCCAACTTAAGACCTGTTGAATTATGATTTAATTTTCTTAATCTCTTCGGTTAAAGCAGGTAGAATTTCAAAAACATCTCCTGCAATACCATAATCTGCAATACTAAAAACAGGTGCATCTTTATCTTTGTTAATTGCAACGATATATTTTGATGAAGACATTCCTGCCAGATGCTGGATTGCACCTGAAATACCGCAAGCAATATAAAGTGAAGGAGAAACAGTTTTACCGGTTTGTCCAACCTGTTCACTATGCGGGCGCCATCCGGCATCAACAACGGCTCTGGATGCGCCAACAGCAGCACCAAGAACTTCTGCAAGAGACTCGATAAGATTAAAATGCTCTGGTCCCTTCATTCCTCTTCCGCCTGCTACAATAATGTTCGCTTCTGCAACATCAAGTTTTCCCTCTGACTTTTTATAAGCCACTACTTTTGCTTTCAGGTTTGGATTTGAGATTTCTTCAACTTTTATTTCAGCGCTCTGATCATTTACTTTTTCAGCTTTAAAAACATTAGGTCTGATTGTAAAAATTTTTATATCAGAGTGCAGCTTTGATTTTACAAATGCCTTTCCTGCATATACAGGACGGGTTGCAATTATTTCACCAGCCTCAACAACTAAACTAACACAATCAACAATGCATGCTGCTTGTAATTTTACTGCTATTCTGGGAGCTAATTCATTTCCAAAAGATGTATTGCCTGATATTATTACACTTGCATTTATTTCTTTAGCATAGCTGCTGATTAAATCCGAATATGCGCTTGAGCTGAAGTTATGAAGATCAGCATTTTTTAAGTGGGTAATCTTTGCAGCACCATAATTTCCAAGACTTGATAATTCTTTAACCTCAGACCCGATAACAATAGCCTCAAATTCAAGATTCAGTTCTTTTGCTAATGATGCGCCAACACTAACAGCTTCATAGGAAATCTTTTTAATATTACCTTCACGCTGTTCGATTATTGATAAAACTTTGTTTGCCATATTTACACCTATATTACCTTAGCTTCTTCTCTTAATAATTTAACTAACTCAGGAACTGCACTGCTGTCTGTTCCCAGTATTCTTCCGGGCTGCTTCGGAGGCGGAAGACTCATATCAATCATTTCAGTTTGTGCAGAATAAGAAGCAATTGGTTTTTCAGCTATATTTTTCTTCTTTGCAGCCATAATTCCTTTTAAAGAAGCATATCTTGGTTCATTCAATCCTTTTTGAGCAGTGATAACAACCGGAAGCTCAGTCTCAACAATTTCACGTCCACCTTCAATTTCCCGTTCTGCAACTACTTTATTGCCATCTAATTTTAAATCAACAACAACAGGAATGCAATTATAGTTTAGCAGTTCAGCGGTTAACTGTCCGGTTATAGAATTATCAAAATCAACTGATTGTTTTCCGAAAAAAACAATTTCACATCCCAAAGATTTTATTTCTTCACAAAGTGCCTGTGCAATTCCGAAAGAATCGCGCGGGGAATCATCTTTTAGTAAAACACCTTCATCAACCCCCATTGCAAGAGCTTTTCTTATTGTTTCTTTGTTAGCTTCTCCGCCAACACTTATAGCATATACAATAGCATCAGAGCCTGATTTTTCTTTGGTTTTTAAGGCTTCTTCAATTGCAAACTCATCATAAGGATTAAGTATGTAGGTAACCCCTGCCGGGTCAATAGATTTTCTATCTGGTCCGATCTTTATTCTTGTAGCTGTATCAGGAACATGACTAATGCACACTGCTATTTTCATTTATCCTCCGTAAAGTTCTTAGTTTTTAATTCAAAAATATAAACATGTAAGTATCTAAAAACAATTTTATTATTTTATATATATAAAAATAACAATATCTTATACTATCATTAAAAAAGAATCTGAAAAGAATTTATTTTAGCTATGGAATTGCAGCCGAATGAATCTCAGCAAAATGAAATTATAACCGATGAGACAACCAATACTGGTTTAACTTCCCGTGTACTGCTGTTTAATGATGACTGGCATACTTTTGATGAAGTAATAGCTCAGTTGATATCTGCAACTAAGTGCACCTTTGAAAAAGCCCGGGGACTGGCTTTTGAAGTTCATGTAAAGGGTAAAGCAATAGTATTTAACGGCAGTATGAAAGATTGTTTGAAAGTATCTTCAGTATTAGAAGAGATTGCTTTGCACACACAGATTATTACTTAAATCGAGCTCTTTTTATTTTCGCAGTTAACACACGCACAATACTCATAAATATCCTCATAGCCATAATGGATTGTTAATTCATCACCTGTATCTATTGAAGAAGCCGCATAAAGTGTCAGGTTCCCGTTTTCATCTTCATCAACATCGCAATTATAATTACAGGAATGATTTATATACTTCAGAAGTAAGTTATCGGAAACGTCAATTAATTCGTTATCGTTTTTATAGAAGATATAAACATTATTTTCTTCATTCTCTCTTCGTTCGCATTCATCGGAATCAATAACTTCTCCGGTTATTTGAATAATAATATCCCCTTCTTTGAAAGAAGCATTTGCAAATAACCCATTACCATGAACTGATGATTTATCAACCTTTAAAAAATTTTTATACATATAAGTGATTAAATAAAATATAAAATTTTGAAGTCACTAAAATATGTATTTTGCGTTAACAATAAAATTATTTATTGTTCTGTAAGACCTACAATTTCTGATGAAATGATCAATCATTTTCATTATTGGGAGAATTATTTGTTGATTTTTCAAAACAAAGAAATGAATATTAGTTGCTAACCTAAAATGATTGAAAAAAGAAATATTTTTTGGTATTTAATTTGTTTTATACTGAAATCTACATCAATATTCAGGGAGAGTACTGTTAAAATATAAGTTTACAGTAAATAAGAATTATTTATCAGTATTAGTTTTGTCTTTATTAATAATTCTCTCAATATTGCAATAAACATTAACTTTATTTTAGGAGGTTATATGAAACGCTTTAGTTACTCTCTGGTTGTTATCGCACTCTTCTCAATGTTTGATGCCTTTCCTCAAAATGGGAATTCATTCATTGGTGTTGAAGCGTGTGCAATGTGTCATAAGACTGAAAAACAAGGAAGTCAGTTATCTATTTGGCAGGATAGCAAACATTCCAAAGCTTATGAAACCCTTAAAACAGAACAAGCCAATCAAATTGCCAAGGATAAAGGTTTTACAACGCCTGCCGTTGAAACACATGAATGTCTTAAATGCCATGCCACAGGTTATAATCTTGATCAATCATTGCTTGGAAAGAAATTTAAAGTTGAAGATGGTGTACAATGTGAAACCTGCCACGGAGCCGGCTCTGCTTATAAAGATATGAAAATAATGAAAGATAAAGAACTTGCCGTTAAAAATGGATTAGCTGTTCATGAGAAACTTGAAAATTTCTGTATTGGCTGTCATAATGTTGAAAGCCCTACATACGTAGATATGAATATTGAGGAAGCCTGGAATAAAATTAAACATCCGAAACCATAAACTTAAAAATTTATTAACGAATAATTTTAGCAGATACATAAATGAAGAAACTTATACTTGTTTTTCTGCTTGCAATAAACACTATAGTTTTTGCTCAGAATATAAATGGTCGTTTTTCAAGTTCTGTTTATACTTTTGAAAGATATGACTCACTTAATTCTTCCGAAAATTATGTGCGGGCATATGAAATGCTTAACCTTAATCTTAACTATGATAAGTTTTCAGTTCGTTCTTATATGAATCTTGAAACTGACTTAACTAAAGAACAGATATCAGATCCGAGGTTAAGATTTTACAATCTGTATCTCGAAGCCAGAGATCTGCTTAACATAGCTACTGTTAAAGTCGGAAGGCAGCCTATAATAAACAATGTAATCGGCGGTTTGTTTGATGGAGGTTCAGTCACATTAAAACACTCTGATTATAAGTTGAATGCATTTTACGGCGGTAATGTGCCGGCTTACCAGAAACTGGAAATAACAAATAATATCAAAGACAATTTTATTATGGGCGGTAAGTTTACTACCACTGTTATTCCAAACTCTCAATTATCTGTTGGTTATGTTAACAAAAACTTTAAACCGGATAGTTATTTTGCTGACAGATTAGATCCTAATCTTAATCTGATTGAAGTTGAAATTGAGAACAAATCAAATCAATATCAGTTTGTTACCGGTGAGTTAAATTATACTATGCCTGAAATTGTTCAGGCATTTTTTCGTTATGATTATGATTTAAATTTTAATCAGAGTTCACGATTTGAATTTGATGCACGAACAGAAGCAGTAAAAGATCTTGGATTGAATGTTTATTATAATTTCAGAGAACCAAAAATCAGATATAATTCTATCTTTTCTGTATTTGATTATGGAAACACTCACGAAGTTGAGTTAGGTGCTGATTATAAGATAAACAGAATGATTACTGTTATTGGTAAGTTTGGTAATGTTCAGTACAAGGATGAAAACTCTCAAAGAATAGGAATTGGATTATCAACTTCCTATGGATCAGTTAATTACCGGAAAACATTCGGATATGCAGGTGAACTAGACGCAGTTTCACTATACTCCGGCTATACTTTATTTGATGGTTTATTAACTCCTTCAGTCGGTTTGTCATATACTAACTATAAACTAAGCCCTGATGCGGAATCTAATAGTATTACTTCTTTATTGGTTGGAACAAATATTCGTCCGTTCAGAATGTTATCTTTCGATCTTCAGGGGCAGTATATGGATAACAAAATATATAAAAATGATCTTAGGTTATTCTTTAAACTTAATTACTGGTTTAACTTAAATATTTAAATCTTACACTATGCAAAAAATAAAAGTATTATATCTGTTTATCTTCCTTGGAATAACTGCATTATTATTAATAGGTGCAATCAGCAATGAAAAAGAAAATACTCTATCTACAAATGAAGGTAAGATAAAATTTTCTCATTCACTTCATAAAGAACTTGTTGATTGCCAGACTTGCCACTCAGCAGTAATGGAAAGCATAAGTCTTAAGAGCCAGTTATTCCCAACACACGATAATTGTTCAGATTGTCATGAAGTGGATAATGACGAAGAATGCTCAACCTGTCATTATGATGATAATTTTGAAGCTCTTACCAAAAAAGAATCAGGACTATTATTCAATCACAAATTTCATTTGACTGATCAGAAAATTGATTGTGAGTCCTGCCATAAAGGTATTTCTGAAGCAGATTATAGCTGGCAGGCAGCTCAGCCTAATCCGCCAATGGAGCAGTGCTATAGCTGTCATAATGATAAAACAGTAGCTTCCAATGCTTGTGAATCATGCCATATATCAACAGTTAATCTGATTCCTCAGAACCATAGAGTTGTAAGCTTTGCCAAAACACATAAGTTTGCAGCATCTGAGTTCAAAGCTAATTGTATAATGTGCCACGATAATCAAAGCTGCGATGAATGCCATATCGCTACAATCGGAATTACTGAAGTTAACCTGAAAAATGATTTTTATCAGCCTTATTATCCTGACAATTTTGTTGATGGTGCTAAAGTTCAGGCTATCAGCCGTGTACACGAATTGAACTACAGATTTATTCATGGTATTGATGCAAAAGGGAAGACATCCGATTGCCAGACTTGCCACCAGGTAGAAACATTCTGCGCTGAGTGTCATCAATCAGAAAATCAGGATTTTGCTTTTGGCGGAATAGTACCAGCAACACATCTTAAACCAACATTCAAGACTTTTGGTGTAGGTACCGGAGGCGGAGATCATGCAACATTGGCAAAAAGAGATATCGAAAGATGTATGTCTTGTCATGATGTAAATGGAGCTGATCCTACTTGTATTACCTGCCACTTTGATGCTGATGGTATAAGAGGCACTAATCCAAAAACTCATCCGATTGGTTTTATGAAAGGAGAAAAAGGAGACTGGCATAATGACTTTGGTTCTATTTGTTATAATTGTCATACTAGTGCATCACCAAATTCTCCGCGTTCTGCCGGATTCTGTAATTATTGTCATGGAATTTAAATGAAACTTTATAACGGAAAATCAATGAAATACTTAAGAATATTTTTTATCGCTAATATTTCATTCTTATTTTTTATTAGTTGCAGTGATATCAGAGAAGACATTCCAATCTCTGCACCAAAAATTGCACTTCATAAAGATGGAATAAAAAACCCGGCTTCTCCTAATTTCCACGGCAAGCTGATTTCAGCAGCTAATTGGGATATGAAACAATGTCAGCAATGTCATGCTGCTAATTATAACGGAGGAACTGCAGAAGCAAGCTGTTATAACTGTCATAAAACTCCTGGCGGACCCGAAGCTTGCAATACTTGTCATGGTGATTTTACAAATACTTTAAGAGTTGCACCACCAAGAGCTTTGAATGGTAATATTCTTTCTTCTGACAGGGGAGTAGGTGCCCACACTAAACACCTTTTTGATAATACAATTGGTAAAATTGTAACCTGTAATGAATGCCATATAGAACCTAGATCGGAAGA
>JAVEUY010000070.1:0-9695 GCA_034005315.1 Ignavibacteriaceae bacterium
TTATTCCAATAGAACTGTTGATGATTTCAAAAGAAATAATAACCGACCAAAAATTAAGATTTAATATTGAAGTTCCAAGTAATATTTTAGATCACTCCGTTAAACATCATAGGATTCGACTATTAAAAAATAAAATAAACGAAGATCCTAGAAATTCGATAGCAAGAATTGATATTGCTAGGGAGTATACTGTCCTTGGCGAATATGAGAAAGCATATAAAAACATTTTAATAGCTCTAGCTTTAAATAAAGAAAACAGATTTATTCTCAGAAGTTCAGCGAGATTCTTAGTACACATTGGCAAAGCTGATTTAGCAAATCATATACTACATCAAATTGCAAAATCAACAGAAGATCCGTGGCTATTAGCAGCTGAGATTGCAACCTCTTCAGTGCTTTCTGCTCCATCTAAACTATATAAACTTGGAATCAAAGTATTAGATAGCAATAAATACCGTCAACATCATCTATCCGAATTAGCTGCGGCACTTGCGACACAAGAGTACAACTTTGGAAATCTCAAGAAAGCTAAAAAATTTTTCAAAGCAGCGAGAATAAGTCCGACGGAAAATGCGGTCGCACAAATTATTTGGGCTTACAATAAGCTTGGATTAGAGCCAAATGAATTTAAGGATCTACAGACTTCAAGGCTTTATGAAGCGAGAGCTAGAGAAAATTTTTCTAAAGGTAATTGGGCTGTTGCAGTAAATGAGGGTATAAGGTGGTTTAATGATCAACCGTTTTCAAGGATACCAGCTCAGTTCATTTCTTATTTAGCAAGTAGTATACTTGAGGATTATACAAAAGCAATAAGAATTTGTGAAATTTCGTTAGAGGCAAATCCGAAAGATTTTACGCTATTAAATAATATCTCGTTTGCTCTAGCAAGTCAAAACCAACCAAGTGAAGCGGAAAAATATTTTAATAGAATCAATGAACTATCTTTAGATAATGAACAAAAAATTATCTACAATGCCACAAAAGGACTGATTCAATTCCGTTATAAAGATATTAACAAAGGTCATTTTTATTACAACAAAGCAATCGAAATAGCTGATAAAAATAAGTTTGAGGTTTACTCCATTCTCGCGTCAATTTACTTTTTAAAAGAGCAAACAATTGTAGGAGTTACAACTGATTTATCTATTGAACTTTTAAAGAATCGATTATTAAAAATTCTTCCAGCTTCACATCATCCTGAAGTTCTAAAAATAATTGATAACATAAAAAAACATAAATCCTTAAATGGTAAATCGCTCACATTCCATTAATCTAAAATTCGACTGGTCTTGGGTTAAACTTTTTCTAATGAATAATTAAGAATTAATAATGAATAATTGGAAAACGGTTAAACTTGGTGATGTTTGTGAAATAAATCCTAAACTTGATTTAGCAAAGATAAATGATGACACAGAAGTATCATTCGTACCTATGAAAGCTGTTGAAGAGTTATCAGGTAAAATTGATTTATCAGATGAAAGGAAATTTGGCAAAGTAAAAAAAGGTTATACATACTTTGGGGAAGGAGATGTGATATTTGCAAAGATCACTCCTTGTATGGAAAATGGGAAAATCGCAATAACAACAAGATTAAAAAATGGAATTGGTTTCGGTTCAACTGAATTTCACGTTCTTAAACCAAACAATAGATTATTAAACAAGTTTCTTTTCAATTATTTAATACAAAGTTCGTATCGTAAGCTTGCTCAACGAAATATGACCGGAACAGCTGGACAACTCAGAGTTCCAAAAAGATTTATTGAGAATTCAGAAATCCCACTCCCACCACTCTCCGAGCAAAAAAAAATTGTTGAGAAGATAGAAGAACTCTTCAGCGGATTGGACAGCGGAGTTGGGTCTCTTAAAAAAGCAAAAGAACAAATCCGCCTTTATCGTCAGTCTGTTTTGGCATCAGCTTTTTCGGGACGATTAATTAATAATGAACAATTAATAATTAAGAATGAAAAAGAGAAAAATAATTCTTCATTACCTCCCGGCTGGAAATGGGTGAAGTTGGGTGATGTTAGTGAAAAGATACAGTACGGTTATACTGAATCAGCATCTTACAAACCAATAGGCCCAAAGTTCTTAAGAATTACCGATATTCAAAATGGAAATGTTAATTGGAAAGAAGTTCCATATTGTGAAATATCAGAAGAACAAAAATCAAAATATCTATTAAATGAAGGTGACATTGTGTTTGCAAGAACAGGTGCTACAGTTGGGAAAAGCTTTTTAATAGCTGGTGAAATTCCAGAAAGTATATTCGCTTCTTATTTAATTCGAATTCAATTAGCTGATTATGTAAATAAAAAATTTGTTTATTTCTTTTTTCAGAGCATTAATTATTGGCAACAAATTACTGAAGGTCAAGTTGGTATTGGTCAACCAAATGTAAATGGGACAAAACTATCAAAACTTATAATTCCTATTTGTCCAATAGAACAACAACACCAAATCGTTTCAGAAATAGAAAAGCGTTTTTCAGAAGCAGACAATCTTGAAAAAGCGATAGACGAAAGCCTTGCAAAATCAGAGATGCTAAGACAAAGTATTTTAAAACAAGCCTTTGAAGGGAGATTGATATGAGTAAAGACTTTGGTGGTGTGATGCAATTCTTTTATCACTGTAAAGATCAAATATTGCCGATTAGAGATATACTAAATACAAATGGTGAAGGAAATAAAACTGAACCACATTATGAAAATCTAACTGAGAATTGGTGTAACAAATGTATGAATCTCAGGATTAGATCAGTTAATTCGAGACAATTAGATTATTTATTTTTATTTACCAGGTATCAGTATTCAAATCATAAATATTATAACAAATATTTAATTGTGGGTTATCTAAAGAGAGCAGATTCGAAAAGATTTTTAGAATTGAATGATACTTTGATGTCTGATGTTAATCTATTCGATCTCGATTATCCCAACAGTTGTGGCTTTTTTGCTGGTGATAAGAAGCAATCAATTTTCGTTAGCATAGATGATGCATATTTATTAAAAGATATGCAGAATCCAAGGCATTATCCTTGGCTGGTGTCCAAAAGTAAAACAGAAGTTATTTTAAAACATTTTGAGAACAAAAAAAATATTATTTCAGAACTAGTATTATTGTCAAAAAAATTAACAAAAAAGAAGGGATCGAATGAAAGCTGTTCTACTGCGTGTAGGAATTGATAAGGGCTACGGCTTTTTATCACCTGTATTTCAAGATCTAAGTTTTAGGTACATCCCAATTTATTATAAAAATAAAATTGAAGTGGAGAAAAACGAAAAGCGGGATTATTATGAATTAAGTCGCGAACAAAAAAATGATCTTATTGATTATGTCCCTCAAAAATATAAAAGAAGAATTGCTCATTATGATCCGGAATTTGAAACTTATACTTATGGTGAGCCTAATAATCCAAAGAGGGGTGCTTTACTAAAACTAACTAAAGGCGATTTGCTTATATTTTATCTTGGCGGTGAATTACACCTTGATAAGGACAAGAAAGAAATTGGCTGTTTTATTTTCGGATACTTTGAAGTAGATAAAGTTTATGAATGGAATAGAACTGGAACTGAAAACAAACAAATGCTTCGCGATTGCAATCAGAATGCACATATCAGGAGTTCAAAATCCAGAAATAATCTAGTAATTGTTAAAGGAACTCAAAGAAGCAAACTTCTAGAAAAATGTATTTATTTTACAAAACCAAACAAAGATGGTACCACACCTTATATAACACAAGAGTCATTTACAAAAAAATATAGTATTCGAAAAAATGTAGTTCGCGCTACACCACAAACAATTGTTGAGCCAAATTATATCAAAAATATCAAGAGTCTATTAAATATTAAATATTAAATTTTAGTTAAATATTATGACAACAGCATCAATAGTACAAAGAGTTTGGAATTACTGCCACACTTTAAGAGATGACGGAGTAAGCTATGGAGATTATCTTGAACAGCTTACTTATCTGCTTTTTCTAAAAATGGCGGATGAATATTCTAAACCTCCTTACAACAGAAAGATAAACATTCCAAAGGATTTAAACTGGGAAAGTCTGCTGAATAAAAGCGGTGCGGAATTGGAAGTTCACTATGTAAAAATCCTTACAGATCTTGGGAAAGAAAAAGGGATGATTGGTGAAATATTTTTCAAGTCGAAAAACGAAATACAGGACCCTGCAAAACTCTATAAGCTTATTCAGATGATAAATGATGAAAAATGGATTGTGCTTGGAGCTGATGTTAATGGAGATATTTACGAAGGACTTCTAGAAAAGAATGCAGAAGATACAAAATCAGGTGCAGGACAATATTTTACTCCAAGAGCGTTAATTAAGGCGATGGTTGAATGTATAAAACCTGAGCCAAATAAAACTATTGCAGATCCAGCCTGCGGAACAGGTGGATTTTTCCTTGCATCGTATGATTTTATTTCAAATGAAAAGAATTACCATCTGGATAAAGCTCAGAAAGAATATCTGAAGTTTAAAACTTTTAGTGGTTGGGAAATCGTTCCGGATGCAGCAAGATTGTGCCTGATGAATTTGTATCTGCATAACATTGGTGATTTGAACAGCAAACCGCCGATTGAAAGAGCTGACAGCTTATTAGCAGCACCTTCAGAAAAGTCTGATTATGTTCTAACCAATCCTCCTTTTGGAAAAAAGAGCAGTATAACAATAACAAACGAAGACGGAACCCAAAGTAGAGAAGTTTTAACTTATGAACGCCAGGATTTCTGGACAACAACATCAAACAAACAATTAAATTTTATTCAGCACGTTAGTTCAATGTTAAAAGTTGATGGCAAAGCTGCAGTAGTAGTTCCTGATAATGTTTTATTTGAAGGTGGAGCAGGAGAGACGGTCAGAAAAAGATTACTTGATACAACCGATCTTCATACTATTCTAAGGCTGCCAACAGGAATATTTTATGCACAGGGTGTAAAAGCAAACGTAATTTTCTTTGATAATAAACCTGCTGCAAAAACTCCCTGGACAAAAGAAGTATGGATTTATGATTTCAGAACTAACATTCACTTCACACTTAAAACCCAGCAGATGAAGTATGATGATCTGAAAGATTTTATAGCTTGTTATAATCCGAAAAACAGATTTAAACGAAAAGAATCTGAACGCTTCAAGAAATTCACTTACGATGAGATTATTGCAAGAGACAAAACAAATCTGGATATCTTCTGGCTGAAAGATGAAAGTCTTGGCGATCTTGATAATCTTCCTGATCCTGATGTTTTAGCAATTGAGATAGTTGAAAACATTGAAGCCGGTCTTGCAAGCTTTAAGGAAATCGTTGAAGGATTGAATGAGAAAGGATAAAATATCTCAATAGTTTACAATGAAAGACTCTTAATTCAAATAACCATTATTCATTATAATACGTTTCAGGTTTTCTGCGGTTGAAACTTTTTCTTTAATGGAGAGAAAATAATCTATCAGGTATGATAATCTTGCATTTTCATTTTTCAGGATTAATAATTCCATCTGCTGTTCATAACTGAGTCCTGATTTTTCAGCAATCTTGTAAGATTTAAGTTTAGCACTTCTAAAATTACTCCAGAATGAGTCCTCAAGTTTATAATTTGCTAATTCAACTATTTCTTCAAACTCATCTTGTAGTGCAGTTATAAGATCATCATCAATATTAGAATTGTCATCGTCATATTTTTCAATTACAGCCATATAGTAACCATCAGGATGAAGATAAGTATCATTGATTATAAACTTTTCAATTCCTGCGATAACAATATCTGATTCGCCGCTTTCATATTCTTTTATTAATGAATCGATTTTAACATATACTCCGACATCAGAAGTTTTCTTATCAAATGGAGCAACTATTCCGAATCCTGAATCTTCTTTAAGACTTTTTTGTACTAAAATTTTGTATCGTTCTTCAAAAATATGTAATTGATATCTCGAGCCGGGGAATACAACTAAGTTAAGCGGGAAAACCGGTATTGTGTGCATCTTTTTTTAACATTACTTTTATTGAAATAATATTAGCGGAGTGATAGAAAAATTAAATGTCATTATTCCATCACTCCAGAATTCAAAAGAATTTTATGCCTTAGAGAAAAGCTCGTTAACTTTATCCCAGTTAACAACATTCCACCAACTATCAACATACTCAGGTCTTCTGTTCTGATATTTAAGATAATAAGCATGTTCCCAAACATCTATACCTAAGACAGGTGTACCTTTTACTTCAGCAACATCCATTAAAGGATTATCCTGATTTGGTGTAGAGGTAACAACAAGTTTACCATCCTGAACAATTAACCAAGCCCATCCGGAACCAAAACGTGTTGCAGCAGCATTGTTAAATTTAGTTTTGAACTCGTCAAAAGAACCAAAAGTAGAATTTATTGCATCAGCAACTTTACCTGTTGGTTTTCCGCCGCCGTTTTGCTTCATCAATGTCCAGAACAATGAATGATTAAAATGTCCGCCGCCGTTATTTCTGACTGCTGCGGGTAGCTTTGAAATCATCGAGAACATTTCTTCCAAAGATTTTCCTTCGTGTTCTGTTCCTTCTAATGCTTTATTAAGATTTGTAACATAAGCATTATGATGTTTTGTATGATGGATTTCCATTGTCATTTTATCTATGTATGGTTCAAGTGCATCATACGAATAGGGAAGTTGGGGCAATTCAAATTTAGCCATATTATTTCTCCTTATATAGTTATTGATTTTACTTAATTTGTTTTCAGCATTTCCAAGCAAAGAAACAGCAGGGATACTGCCAAGCGTAAAAAGAAATTTTCTTCTTTGCATAAGTTTTACCTTTCATTTAACTTCAAATTAATTTTCACAACCGCAGCTTTTAGTATCATTAGGATTATTAAAAATAAATCCTTTTCCGTTCAAACCATCCGAATAATCTAATTGTGTTCCGCTTAAATAAAATAAGCTTTTACCATCTACCAGAAGTTTAATGCCATTCTGTTCGATAATTGTATCACCGTCTCTTGTATCGGGATCAAATCCTAAAGAATAAGTTAATCCGGCTGAGCCGCCGCCTTTAACTCCGATTCTTAATCCAAATTCCGCAGTAATTTTATTTTCATCCATAATTTTTTTGATTTCATTTACTGCTTTTTCAGTAATGGTAATTACAGATTCTAAATTTTCTGTACTCATATTAACTCAATTATTTTTTTAACTCAGGTTAAAATCTGAGATTCGGGTTAAATTAAAATGAAAACGGATCGCCTGGTTTTGTAGTAACAAAATCCGGGTAATTTAATTTCCATCCTATTTTGCTTGTTTTAACAAAAACACCTGTTGATTCAAAGTAATCAGAAAGAAGTTTTGAAAGTTCTTCTAGATTGTGGAACGACAAGTAGATACTTCTTTGTGCAAGAAAGCTTTTTAATCCATACTCAAAATCTCTAGAGAATACATTTGAATTATGGAATAACGGAAATTTGGCTTTCAGATAATTTAAAAAGATTTCATTTTCTTTTTTTAAACTTTCAAATAAGCTCCGGATATTTTTATTACTCATAATATTACTCTTTACTTTTATTTATAGTATAAATTTCTATTTAAATAATATGTGATAACTTGGTTTCAAAAAATACTTTATCAATTTTCTGCTGCACCATTGCAAGCGGATATTTTATTGTGCAGTTTTCTTCATAACTGCATACTTCTTTCCGGTTTTCATAGCCTAAACAATCGACAATCTGATAATCTGGTTCTACTGCTCTTATCAAATCTATTAAAGGAATATCAGCAGGTGACTTTGATAATATATATCCGCCTTTTACACCTTTGTAAGAATTGACAATCTGATTTTTAGATAAGCTTTGCAGAACTTTGGATATCAATTCATAAGATAGATTAAAATTATTTGCAATCTCTTTGGCTGTAATTGCAGTTCCATGATTCTTAATTGCCATATATCTGGCAGCCATTAATGCATATTCCGATTTTTTTGAAAGCTTAAGCATATAGAAATAAGACTAAATTAGTCGGTTATTAACTTAAAGTAAAATCGTTTTAATATCAAACCGGTGTGATTAAAATCCTAAGAGTTGAACAGATTCTTTAGCAAAGTTTACTAAAGGACTAAAATATATTCCAAGTAATAAAGTTGGGATAACCATAAACATTAATACTACAAAATTAAGCGGGTTCAGATTAATCGAAACAGTTTTTTCAGATTTAATCAGGAACATTACTCTTAGTACTCTAACATAATAGTATAATGAAACAACCGTGTTTAGCAGCGCTATAATTGCTGGAATAATCATGTTTGCATCAACTAATGCAATAAAAAGATAAAGTTTACCGATAAATCCGGCAGTCGGAGGCAATCCTGTAAGTGAAATCAGAAAAATACCAAGTGCAGTGCCTAAAAGCGGAAGTGAATATCCAATACCTTTGTAATCATCTATCTCTTCAGAATTAATTTTATTTGCAATAAGCATAACAACATAAAAAGCACCAAGGTTCATAAACATATAGATAAAGAAATAAATTAATACTGCAATTAAACCCTGATCAGAAAAAACTGCCACACCCAGCATTAAATAACCTGCATGAGCGATACTTGAATATGCGAGCATTCTTTTAAGATTATCCTGCCAAAGAGCTGCGAAGTTTCCGAATGTCATTGTAATAATCGAAATGATAATCAAAAAAGTCTGCCAGTCAACATAATCAATTAATTGCCAGTAACCGTTTCCTGTCAATGAATCAATAAATGTTACTTTAAGGAATCTTATCAATACTGCAAAACCTGCTGCTTTACTTGCTACTGATAGAAAAGCAGTAATAGTAATTGGTGCACCTTCATAAACATCCGGTGTCCAGAAGTGAAAAGGAACTATTGATATTTTAAATCCAATGCCTGCAAAAATTAATATAACAGATATTAAAAAAGTAAGCTGACTTGCAGCAGGAGTTTTAATCAGCGCATTTATTTCCTGAAGATTAGTAGAACCAAAAATTCCAAACAAAATCGAAATACCAAAAAGCATTATACCTGATGATGCAGCACCATAAATGAGATATTTCAGAGATGCTTCACTGTTTCTGAGTGAAGTTTTTACAAAACCTGCAAGTATATAAGATGAAAGCGAAAGTAATTCTAATGACAGATAAATCAGTATTAAATCATTTGCAGAGATCATAAAGAACATACCGATTATCATTCCGAATATCAGTCCATAATATTCACCATGTCTGTCTAAGCCGCTTTCAATTTCTTTAGAAGAAATAGAAAACAATATAATTAAAGAAGAACTTACAAGTATGATAACTTTAAAAAACAAAGAAAACGGATCAAGAGAAAGCAGACTTAGCTGTCCAATCACCGGGAAAGCGGAATCAGATTTACCAAATTGATTTACTAAAAAAGCAAATGTAATTATCAAACCAATTAACGAAATATATGGTAAATACTTTTTGTTATTATGAAAGATCAAATCAGATAGTATTATTGCAACCAATGTAAGGGATAATACAATCTCCGGTATAATTGAATTAAGGCTATTAAGTAAATCTGGTATAATCAATTTATTCACTTCAAATAATTAGAATGAATTAAAAGCACTATAAACTCCCTGAGCATCAGCAATAAATTTTACCATTGCATTTACAGATGCGTTCATCAAATCCAGCATAGGCGAGGGATAAACACCTAAGAAAATAATTATTATCG